>NZ_JBFWLF010000104.1:0-13569 GCF_050252275.1 Citrobacter sp.
TTTCCAGCGGGATGGAGTTATTTGGCGAGAAAATTGTCGCCACCTGGATAGCACTGACCATTATTCTGCTGAGTATTGTGTTACTGCTGGCTTATATTCGTCATGCGCGACGCCATCCCACCCCGCTTATTTCGTTGTCACTGTTTAAGACCCGCACTTTCTCCGTCGGCATTTCCGGTAACCTGGCAACCCGTCTGGGAACAGGATGTGTGCCGTTCCTGATGCCATTGATGCTACAGGTAGGATTTGGCTTTCCGGCGCTGATTGCCGGTTGCATGATGGCGCCCACCGCGCTGGGTTCAATACTGGCGAAGTCGATGGTGACGCAGGTACTGCGCCGTCTGGGTTATCGAACCACCCTGGTGGGCATTACGGTCTTTATCGGATTGATGATTGCGCAGTTTTCTCTGCAATCTCCCGCCATGCCCGTCTGGATGTTGATTCTGCCGTTATTCATTCTCGGGATGGCGATGTCGACGCAATTCACCGCAATGAACACCATTACGCTGGCCGATCTGACCGATGATAACGCCAGCAGTGGCAACAGCGTACTGGCCGTTACGCAACAACTGTCCATCAGTTTAGGGGTAGCGATAAGCGCGGCGGTGTTACGCATTTATGAAGGGATGGAAGGAACCAATACGGTCGAACAGTTCCACTACACCTTTATAACGATGGGTGCGATTACGATCGTGTCAGCCCTGATGTTCATGTTGCTGAGAGCCAAAGATGGCCGCAACCTGATCAAAGAGCGACACAAACCTACACGGAACCCCGCGCCATCAAAACAGGAGTAAGTTGCAAACGCTGCTGTTGTAGGGCGGGTTGCGCCATCCGATGAATCAGAACATCGATGGCCAGCTCACCCAGTTCATCTTTCGGCTGATGAATCGTGGTAAGCGGCGGCGTCATGTAACGCGCCAGTTCGATGTCATCGTAGCCAATCACCGCCATGTCCTGCGGAATTCGCAATCCGGCCTGGTACAACGCCTGATAGGCGCCGACGGCCATGGCATCATTGCCGGTAAACACAGCGTGGGGCCGATGTTGATGCGAAAGCAGTTTCTGCATGGCCTCAAACCCACCGCCAAATTCAAAATCACCGGTAATTTCGTAACCGTCCGGGATATTCAGCCCGGCACGCTTCATCGCTGCGCGATACCCTTCCAGACGCAATCGCGCCGGGGTTTTATCCAATGGCCCGGTAATGCAGGCAATACGGGTAAAGCCTTTATCAATCAAATGCTGTGTAGCCAGGTCGCCGCCAAGCAACGAGTTATCCTGAATAAGATCGCTATCCCCATCGCCATCAAAAGGCGACCAGTCCATCATAACAGTAGGGATAGAAGGATAGCGCTGCATGATCTCACGCGATGGCTGGTGTGTTTCGGTACAGAGCAACAGTAAACCATCCACCCGCTTTTGCATCAGGGTTTCCAGATTACGGTTCATGCGCTGCTCATCGCCTTCAGTATTGCATAACACCAAGCTATAGCCGCGTTCAAAACAGCTGCGCTCAACGCCACGCACCAGTTCGGAATAAAAAGGGTTGGTACTCGCTGTAATCAGCATGCCGATGGTGCGCGTCTGATTCAGCTTCAGGCTGCGCGCCAGCGCAGAAGGGGCGTAATTTAATGACTTGATCGCCGCATCGACTTTTTCAGTTATCGCTTCACTGACAAAGCGATCCTTATTAATGACATGCGAAACGGTTGAAGTGGAAACGCCCGCCAGGCGGGCAACATCCTTCATGGTAGCCAAGCGTTACCTCTGCTGACCTAAAAACGCCTCAATTTCTTCACGCCACGGCACGGAAGGCTGTGCTCCTTTACGGGTCACCGCAATTGCCGCAGCGGCATGCGCAAAGCGGATTGCGTCAGACAACGGTTTTTCTTCCAGCAGAGCGGTGATCAGCGCGCCGTTGAAGGTATCGCCCGCAGCGATAGTATCGACAGCGTCAACTTTAAATCCAGGTATCCGACTGCCTTCGCCATTCACACTGGCCCAGACACCCCGGCTTCCTAATGTAATCAATACGGTACGAATGCCTTTTGCATGCAGCGCCTGGGATGCTTTCGCTGCGTCTGCATCAGTTTCGACACGGATCCCCGTCAGCTTTTCCGCTTCGGTTTCGTTGGGGGTGATGATATCCACCAGCGCCAGCAGTTCGTCGGATAACTCACGCGCCGGAGCCGGGTTCAGCGCCACAATCGTATTGTTTTGCTTTGCGATCTTCGCAGCCGTCAACACGCTTTCTATCGGCGACTCCAGTTGCATCAACAATGCAGATGCCTGAGCAATGCGCTCACGCTGCGCCTCAACGAATGCAGGGGAAAGCGCCGCATTAGCGCCAGCATGGATACCAATAACGTTTTCACCGTCGCCGTTCACAAAAATCAGCGCCACGCCGGTGGACTCACCGCTAATGACACTGATCGAATCGACGTCAATGTTGTCACTGACAAGCTGTTTACGGATGTTACTTCCGATATCGTCATCGCCCGTACAGGCAATGAACGCAATATTTGCCCCACTGCGACCCGCAGCCACAGCCTGATTCGCCCCTTTACCGCCAAAAGCCACCTGATAGTGATTTCCGGTGACGGTTTCGCCTGGCGTAGGGAATGTTTCAAGGTTCAGGATATGGTCGGCATTAATGCTGCCTAGAACGACAAGACTGCCTGCGGTTTTCATGTTCGGGGTGTCCATCTGAGATCGCCACCGGTATTACCCGGTGGCGTATGCCACACATTTCTTTATATTTAGTCCCTCAGGCGACACGCGGTCGCCTGAATCGCCAGTTACTGCTTGATGACCAGCTTCAGGTCAACTGGATATTTGGCCTGAACTTTCTCGCCTTTCAGCACCTTATCCGCTGTCTCAACGCCTTTCGCGCCGATCTGGTCCGGTAACTGTGCGATAGTCGCAGCCAGTTTGCCATCATTTACCGCTTTTTCGCCATCAGGCGTACCGTCAAATCCGACCACCATCACATCAGATTTACCTGCGGTTTGCAGAGCACGCAGCGCACCCAGCGCCATTTCATCGTTCTGTGCAAAAACAGCCTGCACGTCCGGATGCGCAGTCAGTAGGTTCTGCATGACGTTCAGACCCTTAGTGCGGTCGAAATCTGCCGGCTGACTGGCCAGAACGTTAAATTTGTGTGCCGCAACGGCCTGCTGGAAACCTTCACCACGCTCACGCGCCGCGGAAGTCCCGGCAATACCTTGCAGTTCAATGACTTTTGCGCCTTCACCGGCTTTTTTGGCGATGTAATCACCGGCGATTTTCCCGCCCAGCACGTTATCAGATGCGATATGGCTGACGACGTCACCTTTAGTTGCCTGGCGGTCAAGGGTAATCACCGGGATATTCGCCTGGTTCGCCATCTTCACTGCGTTACCCACCGCGTCGGAATCCGTCGGGTTGATCAGCAGAATTTTAGTACCACGTACGGTTAAATCCTGAACGTTCGCCAACTCTTTCGCCGGGTTGTTCTGAGAATCCAGTACCACCAGGTTGTAACCCAGCTTGTCAGCCTCTTTCTGCGCCCCATCTTTCAGCGAGACAAAGAACGGGTTATTAAGCGTGGAGACCACCAGCGCAATGGTATCTTTCGCCATTGCGTTCGCGCTCACGGTGGCGCTTAGCGCAACAGCAGAAACCAGGGTAGCCAGTTTTTTCATGTTCATATTTAAGATGTCCTGTAGTCGTTGTTACTGCTTTTTGTTGTCTACCAGTACCGCCAGCAAAATCACCACCGCTTTGACGATCATCTGGTAATAGGAGGAAACACCTAACAAATTCAAACCATTATTGAGGAAACCCAGAATTAATGCGCCGATCAAGGTCCCAACAATACGACCTTTGCCGCCCGCCAGACTGGTCCCACCCAGCACAACGGCTGCGATGGCATCCAGCTCATAGCCCGTACCGGCAGTCGGCTGGGCAGAGGAGAGGCGCGCCACTTCAATGATACCCGCCAGCGATGCCAGCAGCCCACACAGTGAATAGACGATAATCTTGATTTTACTGACGCTAATGCCAGACAGACGCGTTGCCGCTTCGTTACCGCCCAGCGCATAGATATAGCGACCCAGACGAGTGTGGTGCAACATGTACCATGCCGCCAGGAAAACAATACCCATGATCCAGACCGGCGTTGGAACCCCCAACGGACGACCGATACCGAACCAGCCAAACAGATCGGCATTATCGGTAAAGCCCGTATTAACCGGACTCCCGTTGGTGTACACCATCGTCACGCCGCGCAGCAGTAGCATCATGACCAGCGTGGCGATAAACGCCTGCACGCGGCCTTTCGCCACAATCACACCTGTGACTGCGCCAACAGCGGCACCTAATGCCAGGGCAGCGGCAACGGCCACCAGCGCGTTAACTTCAATCCCTACAATTGAAGCCGCCACCGCGCCAGTGAGCGCCAGCAAGGAACCGACAGACAGATCGATACCCGATGTCAGGATCACCAGTGTCATCCCCACCGCCATAATGGCGTTCACGGATGTCTGTTGAAGAATGTTGAACAGGTTATTGACGGTAAAAAAGTTAGGGCTCAACGTCGAGACAATCGCGATCAGCACCAGCAGGGCAATGAGCGACTTCTGCTCCATCAACCACGCTTTGGTGAAATAACGGCGACCAGAAACAGCCTGGGTAGTCATCTTTTTTACTCCTGATTCACGCGATTAAGCTTGCCTACAGCGGCAGCCATCAGAACTTCCTGGGTGGCCTGCTCGCGAGTGAATTCACCGCCGAGATGCCCTTCATGCATGACGATAATGCGATCGCTCATGCCTAATACTTCTGGCATCTCAGAGGAGACCAGAATGATGCTCAGGCCGTCGGCCTTAAACTGGTTAATTAACTGATAAATTTCTTTCTTAGCCCCCACGTCCACGCCGCGGGTAGGCTCATCGAGGATCAGCACCTTCGGACGGGTCATCAGCCCACGGGCAATCGCCACTTTCTGCTGGTTGCCGCCGGACAGCAGACCGATAGCCTGTTCCATCGACGGCGTCTTCACGTTGAACAGGCGGATAAAATCGCTTACCGCCTGTTGCTCATCCTTATGCTTCAGACTGCCGCCGCTGCGACTGAAATAGCGCAGCGCGGTCAGCGACATATTCTCTTTTACCGACATACCGAGCACTAAACCGTCGCGCTTGCGGTCTTCAGAAATATAGACGATACCGTTCGCCAGTCCGTCCTGCGGAGAACGAGTGATCACTTCATGCCCGTCGAGCGTGACATAACCACTGGTGCGTGGCAGCGCGCCATACAGAACCTTCATCAGTTCGGTACGCCCGGCTCCCATCAGGCCCGAGATCCCTAATATTTCACCTTTACGCAGAGTAAAAGAAACATCGTTCACGCCGGGTCCGCACAGGTTATCGACCTTCAGACGGATGTCGCCAGGCGCTTTATCCAGGCGCGGATACTGCTCTTCGAGCTTACGTCCCACCATCATCTCTATCAGGGAGTCTTCGGTCAGCGAGGCCACTTCACGTTCGGCAATAAACTGCCCGTCGCGGAAAACGGTCACGTCATCGCAAATCTCGAAGATCTCTTTCATGCGGTGAGAAATATAGACAATACCGCGCCCCTGCGACTTCAGTTCGCGGATCACGCGGAACAGGGATTCGGTTTCGGTATCGGTGAGCGCATCCGTTGGCTCATCCATAATGATGACTTTCGACTCAAAGCTCAGCACTTTGGCGATCTCGACCATCTGCTGGTCGCCAATCGACAATTCACCAACCAGGCGGTCGCTCTTAAAGCGCAGATTGAGTTTAGCTAACAGGAGATCCGCTTCGGCATACATTTTCTTCCAGTCAATTTTGCCAAAGCGGTTAACGAATTCGCGGCCAAGGAAAATATTTTCCGCAATGGTGAGCTGTGGGATCAGGTTAAGTTCCTGATGGATGATGCCGATACCGGCTTCCTGGGACGATTTAGGGCCATTAAAGGTGGTTTCTTTACCCAGCCACAACAGCGAACCCGCATCACGGGTATAGATACCGGTCAGCACTTTCATCATGGTGGATTTGCCGGCACCATTTTCCCCCACCAGCGCCATCACGCGGCCGGGATAAACATTGAGTGCGGCGCCGGATAGCGCTTTCACGCCAGGGAACGCTTTATCGATCCCTTTGAGTTGCAGTAATGCGTCCATGACAGCCTCAGAAAGTGACGCCAGCACAGAGAATGATATTCGCATACGGGGAACACTCCCCGCTGCGAATTACCGCCTGACTGTCTGCGGTTTGTTTTTTAAATTGTTCATGCGTGGTGTAACGAATTTCTATGATATTTCCCTGGTGTTGTTGCAGTTGCTCGATATGGCTGAGCAACGTTTCGTGGAGCTGCGGATTATGTTGTTTAATTTCCGTCGCGAGAATGGCCGACTCAACCTGCATTTCACGGGTCACCACATCCAGTACCTGCATAAAAGAAGGTACGCCCTGGGTTAATGCCATATCAATACGCGTAGTTCTGTTCGGGATGGGTAAACCTGCATCACACACCACCAGCGTATCGGTATGCCCCAGACGGGAGATCACCGATGAAATCTCTGAATTGAGTACAGTGCCTTTCTTCATTTTCTTACTCCACTAGCGAAACGTTTCGCTGGTATTGAGTGTAGTCTGAGAAATGAGCAAATAACCATCATTACGTAACAGATTTGTGATCACCGTCGAAACGTTTCGCTAAGTGAAATGGAAAGAGAGACAAAGCAGAGCTGGACGGGAAGAAAAATGCCGGGCAAGCGTTGCGCTGCCCGGCTGGATGAGCATGTTAAATCTCGACCTGTGTCCCCAGTTCAATCACGCGGTTAGGCGGGATCTCAAACTGGTCAGGCGCGCGCAGCGCGTTACGCTGGAGAAGCAGATACAGCTTGCCACGCAGACGCAAATACCAGGGGCGTTTGCCGACGATTAACGACTCGTGCGACATAAAGAACGACGTTTCCATCATCCGGCAACTCAACCCTTCCAGACCACAGCGATGGAAGACTTCTTCAACATTCGGCGTTTCACGCCAGCCATAGCTGGCAACGACGCGCCAGAAGGTTGGCGACAGCTGTTCAATCTGCACACGACGGACGTTATGCACGTACGGCGCATCTTCAGTCCGCAGCGTCAGCAGGATCACTCGCTCATGCAATACCTTGTTGTGCTTGAGATTGTGCATCAGAGCAAAGGGGATCACATTCAGCGCGCGAGACATATATACCGCAGTTCCCGGCACGCGTACCGGCGGGGATTTCTCCAGCGAGGCAATCATCGCTTCCAGAGAATTACCGTGCTCGTGCATACGACGCAGCAGGCGGAAACGTTCGCTCTTCCAGGTGGTCATGATGGTGAACATCACCAGACCCAGCGATAACGGTAACCAACCACCAGACAGCAGTTTGTCGAGGTTTGCCGAGAACAACGGAATATCAATACACAGGAACGCGACGAGAATCAGCGCCACGAAGTACTTATTCCAGTGCCAGTTTTTACGCGCCACGGTGGTTGAGAGAATCGAGGTCAGCACCATCGTGCCGGTCACGGCAATCCCATACGCCGCCGCCAGGTTACTGGAGTGTTCGAAGCTGACAATCACAATGACCACTGCGATATAAAGCATCCAGTTGACGAACGGAATGTAGATCTGTCCGGACTCCATTTCTGACGTATGAATGATACGCATGGGCGACAGATATCCCAGGCGAACCGCCTGACGCGTCAGCGAAAAGACGCCTGAAATCACCGCCTGAGAGGCGATCACCGTCGCCAGCGCCGCAATGATCAGCAGCGGAATCAACGCCCAGTCCGGCGCCAACAAGAAGAACGGGTTTTTAATCGCTTCCGGATGCTTTAACAGCAGCGCGCCCTGACCAAAGTAGTTGAGCACCAGCGAAGGCAGTACCACGGTGAACCACGCCAGACGGATGGGGAACTTACCAAAGTGCCCCATATCGGCATACAGCGCTTCGACACCGGTAATCGACAGAACCACCGCGCCAAGCGCAACAAAGGAGACGGTTTTATATTCCAGAAAGAAATGCACCGCCCACATCGGGTTCAACGCCTGCAGCACTTCGGGGTTGGCAATAATGCTGCGCAGGCCAAGCACGGCCAGAATCAAAAACCAGGCCAGCATGATAGGCGCAAATAACTTCCCCACCATCCCGGTACCGTGCTTCTGAATCATAAACAGCAGCGTCAGGACGATTATCGACAGCGGGACAATCCAGGTATCCAGCTGCGGCGCAACGATCTCCAGACCCTCAATGGCCGACATCACCGAGATGGCCGGGGTGATCACCACCTCACCATAAAAGAAGCTGCCGCCGATTAAGCCCATGATGACCAGCATAGAGGTCGTTCGCGCGGAGGTATTACGCCCCGCCAGCGACATCAGCGTCAGGATCCCCCCTTCACCAGCGTTATCAGCACGCATGACGAAAGTCAGATACTTAATCGAAACAACAAAGATGAGTAGCCAGAAAATCAGCGACAAAAAACCAAAAACGGCATCACGTTCAACGCCAAAACCAAACTGACCGGACAAACATTCACGAAGTGTATAAAGTGGGCTGGTACCAATATCACCGTAGACAACCCCAATGGCTGCGAGGGTAATCGCAGACAATGATTGCTTATTATCAGTGCTCATAGACTAGTCTTTCATATATAAAGAAATGTGTGCGTAGTCCCTTGGCCCACAAAAAGCGCACAGTATGCACGATTCCAAGCAAAATCGTACCCCTAAATGAGACCAGATTAACCTGGCTCAAAGAAAAATAAACAGCCTCCCGAACAAGTTCAGCCTGTGAACCGAAACGTCTATACTCGCTGTTAACGCAGTACATTTATGAAAGGACGCCACTCTATTATGGCTCACCCACATTTATTAGCGGAAAGAATTTCCCACCTGAGCAGCGCGCTGGAAAAAGGTCTCTATGAGCGCAGTCACGCCATTCGGCTTTGCCTGCTGGCCGCCCTGAGCGGCGAAAGCGTTTACTTACTTGGCCCTCCAGGGATCGCCAAAAGCCTGATTGCCCGTCGGCTGAAATTTGCCTTCCAGAATGCGCGGGCGTTTGAATATCTGATGACGCGTTTTTCCACGCCGGAAGAGGTTTTTGGCCCACTCTCTATTCAGGCGCTTAAAGATGAAGGTCGTTACGAACGCTTAACCGCCGGTTATCTTCCCGAAGCGGAAATCGTCTTTCTTGATGAAATCTGGAAAGCGGGTCCGGCAATCCTCAATACCCTGCTGACTGCGATTAACGAACGTCACTTTCGCAACGGCGCGCACGAAGAAAAAATCCCTATGCGCCTGCTGGTGGCCGCCTCCAACGAACTACCGGAAGCAGACAGCAGTCTGGAAGCGCTGTACGACCGTATGCTGATCCGTCTGTGGCTGGACAAAGTGCAGGACAAAGCTAACTTTCGCTCCTTGCTGGTAAGCCAACAGGACGAAAGCGAAAACCCGGTTCCCGCCTCACTACAGGTGAGCGATGAAGAGTATTACCGCTGGCAGAAAGACATTGGCGCAATTACGCTGCCCGATCATGTTTTTGAGCTGATTTTTACGCTGCGCCAGCAGTTGGATAATCTGCCGAATGCGCCTTACGTCTCAGACCGTCGCTGGAAAAAAGCGATTCGTCTGTTACAGGCAAGCGCCTTCTTTAGCGGGCGTGACGCCGTTGCCCCTATCGATCTCATTCTGCTGAAGGACTGCCTGTGGTACGACGCTCAGAGCCTGAACCTGATGCAGCAACAGCTCGAAATATTGATGACCGGACACGCCTGGCAACAGCAAACCATGCTGACGCGCCTCGGCGGTATCGTCCAGCAACGCATTCAGTTACAGCAGCAACAAAGCGATAAAACCGCGTTTACCGTGCTGCGTCAGGGTGGCATGTTCAGCCGTCGTCCGCATTACGATTTGCCCGCCGAGGTCACTGCGACAACTCTAACGCTACTTCTGCAAAAACCCTTGAAATTGCATGATATGGAAGTGATCCACATCGCTTTTGATCGCAGCGCGCTGGAGCAATGGCTGGCGAAAGGGGGCGAGATCCGCGGTAAACTCAACGGGATCGGGTTTGCTCAGACGCTGAATATGGAAGTCGATAGCGCCCAGCATCTGGTTGTGCGCGATGTGAGTCTACAGGGCACGCGACTGGCGCTTCCTGGTTCGTCGGAAGAAACCATGCCCGGCGAAATCAAGCAGCAGCTGGAGGCGCTGGAAAACGACTGGCGCCAGCAGCATACCCGCTTTAGCGAACAGCAAAAGTGCCTGTTTATTCATAGCGACTGGTTAGGTCGTATTGAGGCCAGCCTTCAGGATGTCGGTGAGCAGATCCGTCAGGCGCAACAATGCTGACACTGGATACACTCAATGTCATGTTAGCCGTCAGTGAAGAGGGGATGATCGAAGAGATGATCCTCGCGCTGCTGGCCTCGCCACAGCTGGCGGTCTTTTTTGAAAAATTTCCCCGTCTGAAAGCGGCAATCACGGACGATCTACCGCGCTGGCGCGAAGCGCTTCGTCGGCGGCTTAAAGATGCACGCGTACCGCCTGAGCTGACGGAAGAGGTGATGTGCTACCAGCAGAGCCAGCTTCTCTCTACCGCGCAGTTCATCGTCCAGCTTCCGCAAATATTGACGCTATTACACCGGCTGCACTCGCCGTATGCCGAACAGGCGCAGCAACTGGTGGACAGCAACACGATATTCACCCCCGCTCTGCATACGCTCTTTTTACAGCGTTGGCGCTTAAGTCTGGTGGTGCAGACCACCACGCTTAATCAGCAATTGCTTGAAGAGGAGCGTGAGCAGTTACTGAGTGAAGTTCAGGAACGAATGACCCTGAGCGGGCAACTGGATCCGGTTCTGGCAGAAAACGAAACCGCCGCAGGCCGCCTGTGGGATATGAGCGCCGGTCAGCTCAGACGCGGTGATTATCAACTGATCGTTAAGTACGGTGATTTTCTGCGCGAACAGCCGGAGTTGATGCGACTGGCAGAGCAACTGGGGCGTTCCAGAGAAGCCAAATCCGTTCCGCGAAAAGATGCGCCGATGGAGACCTTTCGCACGCTGGTGCGCGAGCCCGCAACGGTTCCTGAGCAGGTTGATGGTATTCAGCAAAGTGACGATATTCTGCGTCTGTTGCCACCGGAACTGGCCACGCTCGGCATAACAGAACTGGAATATGAGTTCTACCGGCGGCTGGTGGAAAAACAACTGCTCACTTATCGTCTGCACGGTGAAGCCTGGCGCGAGAAGGTCACTGAACGACCGGTGATTCATCAGGATTTCGATGAACAGCCGCGCGGGCCGTTCATTGTGTGCGTTGACACCTCCGGCTCAATGGGGGGCTTTAATGAACAGTGCGCAAAGGCCTTTTGCCTGGCCCTGATGCGCATTGCCCTTGCCGATAACCGTCGTTGCTTCATCATGCTGTTTTCCACCGAAGTGGTGCGCTATGAGCTTTCCGGCCCACAAGGCATTGAGCAGGCTATCCGCTTTCTGAGCCAACGCTTTCGCGGCGGTACGGATATCGCCAGCTGTTTTCGCGCCATTATTGAACGCATGCAGGGACGAGAGTGGTTTGATGCCGATGCGGTGGTGATTTCAGATTTTATCGCCCAGCGGTTGCCTGACGAAGTGGTGAGTAAAGTCGGAGAGCTGCAGCGGGTTCATCAACATCGCTTTCACGCGGTGGCGATGTCAGCACATGGCAAACCCGGCATCATGCGCATTTTCGATCATATCTGGCGCTTTGATACCGGGATGCGAAGCCGCCTGCTCAGACGCTGGCGGCGATAAGATTACAGCAGCGAAGCAACGCTTTCACGGACCTGTGCAGGCCATACACCGCACTGAACCTGACCTATGTGCGGCAGTTGCAGCAGCAGCATGGTTAAGCGCGACTGACCAATGCCGCCGCCGATAGTCTGCGGCATTTCACCGCGCAGCAGCGCCTGGTGCCATTCCAGACTCAGACGATCTTCATCACCGGTAAGCTTAAGCTGATGTTTCAGCGCGTCGGCATCGACACGGATGCCCATGGAAGAGAGTTCAAACGCATCTTCCAGCACCGGGTTCCAGACCAGAATATCGCCGTTCAGACCGGCATACCCCAACTCGGATGCGGAGCTCCAGTCATCATAGTCCGGCGCACGAACGTCATGGCGGTGGCCATCGCTGAGCTTACCGCCGATCCCCACCAGGAAGACCGCGCCTAACTCTTTGGCAATCGCACGTTCACGACCTTTTGCATCAAGACCCGGATAACGGCTCAGTAATTCCTGGCTGTGAACAAAGTGGATCTGCTCTGGCAGGAACGGTGCCAGACCAAATTCTTTGCTTACCGCTGCTTCGGTCGCTTTAATTCCCGCCCAGATAGCCTCTACCGTGCTTTTCAGAGTGGAGAACTGACGCTCACCGTCGCCCATCACGCGTTCCCAGTCCCACTGATCGACATACACTGAGTGGAGCGGGGAGAGACGATCTTCATCCGGGCGCAGGGCTTTCATGTGCGTGTAGAGCCCTTCGCCAGCGCTGAAGTCGTGTTGTCCCAGTGTTTGACGCTTCCACTTCGCCAGCGAATGAACCACTTCGAACTGGGCATCTGGCAGCGCTTTCACTTTCACCTGCACCGCTTTTTCACAGCCCGACAAGTTATCCTGCGTGCCATCCCCTACACGGCTGAGGATCGGTGCCTGGACTTCAATCAGACCCAGACGCTCCTCCAGTTGACGAGAGAAGTGAGATTTCACGAAGCTAATTTGGCGTTGTTTGGCAATGTAAGCGGTTTTCATTTTTTTACTCCTGCGTCCTGTTGCCTATGATTAAGCAACAAAATGGGGGCAATATTCAATAATCAACAAACAAAAAGCCGTATTCAATTTTGATTCATTAAAATTAACCGCTAAAATAGAGTGAATCATTAATACACATAAGAAAAAGCGATGGAAAATTATCAGATCGACAATCTGGACCGCGGCATTCTTGATGCCTTAATGGAAAATGCCCGTACCGCCTACGCCGAACTGGCAAAACAGTTTGGCGTCAGTCCGGGGACCATTCACGTGCGTGTGGAGAAAATGAAACAGGCGGGGATCATCACCGGTGCGCGCATTGACGTCAGCCCGAAGCAACTCGGTTATGACGTCGGCTGCTTTATCGGCATCATTCTCAAAAGCGCCAAAGACTATCCTTCGGCGTTGGCCAGACTGGAAAGCCTGGATGAAGTCACTGAGGCGTACTACACCACCGGCCACTACAGCATCTTTATTAAGGTCATGTGCCGGTCGATCGATGCCCTCCAGCATGTACTTATCAACAAGATCCAAACAATTGATGAAATTCAGTCCACCGAGACGCTGATCGTCCTGCAAAACCCGATTATGCGTACCATCAAGCCGTGATCGCCTTTTTTAATCCCACATTTTTCCACAGGTAGATCCCAGCTCACTCACAGCGTACAATAGCCCTTCTTTAACAGGATGGGCTTGTATGGCTGACATAACTCTTATTAGCGGCAGCA
>NZ_JBFWLF010000105.1:0-13449 GCF_050252275.1 Citrobacter sp.
GAAGCCGGTTAAAGTCCTGCAGCTCATCACCGCTTAGCGCTTCCGTGGTCCCCAGCATGCGAATCTCGATCCGCTGGGTCTGGGGCAGCAAGACACTGTTGCCGATCTGGATCCGTCCTTCCACGATCTGACAGAGGCCGACTTCCAGGAAAGCTTTAACGTAGGTTCTTTTGCCGGCGGCAAAGAGACGATGAAGCTGGGCGAGCTGCTTTCCGCGCTCAAACAAACGTACTGCGGCCCGATTGGTGCTGAGTACATGCACATCACCAGCACCGAAGAGAAACGCTGGCTGCAACAGCGCATCGAATCCGGTCGCGCGGCATTCAGCAGCGAAGAGAAAAAACGCTTCCTGAGTGAACTCACCGCAGCCGAAGGTCTGGAACGTTATCTGGGCGCCAAATTCCCTGGCGCGAAACGCTTCTCGCTGGAAGGCGGTGATGCGTTAATCCCGATGCTCAAAGAGATGATCCGCCATGCCGGTAACAGCGGTACCCGTGAAGTGGTGCTGGGTATGGCGCACCGTGGTCGTCTGAACGTCCTGGTCAACGTACTGGGTAAGAAACCGCAGGATCTGTTCGACGAATTTGCGGGTAAACATAAAGAACATCTCGGCACCGGTGACGTGAAGTACCACATGGGCTTCTCATCGGATATCGAAACCGAAGGTGGCCTGGTTCACCTCGCGCTGGCGTTTAACCCGTCGCACCTGGAAATCGTCAGCCCGGTGGTGATCGGTTCCGTTCGCGCTCGTCTGGATCGTCTGGATGAGCCTAGTAGCAACAAAGTGCTGCCGATCACCATCCACGGCGACGCTGCGGTAACCGGGCAGGGCGTGGTTCAGGAAACCCTGAACATGTCGAAAGCGCGGGGTTACGAAGTGGGCGGTACCGTTCGCATCGTGATCAACAACCAGGTGGGCTTCACCACTTCTAACCCACTGGATGCACGTTCCACCCCGTACTGCACCGATATCGGTAAAATGGTACAGGCACCGATTTTCCACGTGAATGCGGACGATCCGGAAGCGGTGGCTTTCGTCACTCGTCTGGCACTGGATTTCCGCAACACCTTCAAACGCGATGTCTTCATCGACCTGGTGTGCTACCGCCGTCACGGCCACAACGAAGCCGACGAGCCGAGCGCAACCCAGCCGCTGATGTATCAGAAAATCAAAAAGCATCCGACCCCACGCAAAATCTATGCGGATAAGCTGGAAGCGGATAACGTCGCGACGCTGGAAGATGCCACCGAAATGGTCAACCTGTATCGCGACGCGCTGGACGCGGGCGAATGCGTGGTGAAAGAGTGGCGTCCGATGAATATGCACTCCTTTACCTGGTCGCCGTACCTCAACCACGAGTGGGATGAAGCGTACCCGAACAAGGTTGAAATGAAGCGCCTTCAGGAACTGGCGAAACGCATCAGTACGGTGCCTGAAACCGTTGAGATGCAGTCTCGTGTGGCCAAAATCTACGGCGACCGCCAGCTGATGGCGAACGGGGAAAAACCGTTCGACTGGGGCGGCGCAGAAACGCTGGCTTACGCTACGCTGGTTGACGAAGGGATCCCGATTCGCCTGTCCGGTGAAGACTCCGGTCGCGGCACCTTCTTCCATCGCCACGCGGTGATCCACAACCAGACCAACGGGTCGACCTGGACTCCTCTGCAGCATGTCCACAACGGGCAGGGCAGCTTCCGCGTCTGGGACTCCGTGTTGTCTGAAGAAGCGGTACTGGCCTTCGAATATGGCTATGCCACAGCGGAACCGCGCACCCTGACCATCTGGGAAGCGCAGTTCGGTGACTTCGCCAACGGCGCGCAGGTGGTTATCGACCAGTTCATCTCCTCTGGCGAACAGAAATGGGGCCGGATGTGTGGCCTGGTGATGCTGCTGCCGCACGGTTATGAAGGGCAGGGTCCGGAGCACTCCTCCGCGCGTCTGGAGCGTTATCTGCAACTTTGCGCAGAGCAGAACATGCAGGTGTGCGTACCGTCTACTCCGGCTCAGGTGTATCACATGCTGCGTCGTCAGGCGCTGCGCGGGATGCGTCGTCCGCTGGTGGTCATGTCGCCGAAATCGCTGCTGCGCCATCCGCTGGCGGTCTCCAGCCTGGATGAGCTGGCGAACGGCACTTTCCTGCCTGCCATCGGTGAAATCGATGACCTCGATCCGAAAGGCGTGAAGCGTGTGGTGATGTGTTCTGGTAAGGTTTATTACGACCTGCTGGAACAGCGTCGCAAGAACAATCAGAAAGATGTCGCCATTGTGCGCATCGAACAGCTTTATCCGTTCCCGCATCAGGCGATGCAGGACGTATTGAAACAGTACGCTCACGTACATGATTTTGTCTGGTGCCAGGAAGAGCCGCTCAACCAGGGCGCATGGTACTGCAGCCAGCATCATTTCCGTGAAGTGATTCCATTTGGGGCCGCTCTGCGTTATGCAGGTCGCCCGGCCTCCGCCTCTCCGGCGGTAGGGTATATGTCCGTTCACCAGAAACAGCAACAAGATCTGGTCAATGACGCGCTGAACGTCGATTAATTAAAGGATACATAATGAGTAGCGTAGATATTCTTGTTCCCGACCTGCCTGAGTCCGTAGCGGACGCGACTGTTGCCACCTGGCACAAAAAACCGGGTGATGCGGTGGTTCGTGACGAAGTGCTGGTAGAAATCGAAACTGACAAAGTGGTACTGGAAGTACCGGCATCAGCGGACGGCATTCTGGATGCGGTTCTGGAAGACGAAGGCACCACCGTGACCTCGCGCCAGATCCTCGGTCGCCTGCGTGAAGGCAATAGCGCGGGTAAAGAAACCAGCGCGAAGTCTGAAGAAAAAGCGTCTACCCCGGCGCAGCGTCAACAGGCTTCTCTGGAAGAGCAAAATAACGATGCGCTGAGCCCGGCGATCCGTCGCCTGTTGGCTGAGCACAATCTCGACGCCAGTGCGATCAAAGGCACCGGTGTGGGCGGACGTATCACCCGTGAAGATGTGGATAAGCATCTGGCGAAAGCCCCGGCGAAAGCCGAGGCCAAAGCACCGGCAGAAGCCCCTGCTGCACAGCCAGCGCTGGGGGCACGTAGCGAAAAACGCGTACCGATGACCCGTCTGCGCAAACGCGTGGCCGAGCGTCTGCTGGAAGCGAAAAACTCCACCGCCATGCTGACGACCTTCAACGAAGTCAACATGAAGCCCATCATGGATCTGCGTAAGCAGTACGGTGAAGCGTTTGAAAAACGTCACGGTATCCGTCTGGGCTTCATGTCCTTCTACGTGAAGGCGGTAGTAGAAGCGCTGAAACGCTATCCGGAAGTGAACGCTTCTATCGATGGCGACGACGTGGTGTATCACAACTACTTCGACGTGAGCATGGCGGTATCCACGCCGCGCGGTCTGGTGACCCCGGTCCTGCGCGACGTCGATACGCTGGGTATGGCTGACATCGAGAAAAACATCAAGACGCTGGCTATCAAAGGTCGTGACGGCAAGCTGACGGTGGAAGATCTGACGGGCGGTAACTTCACCATCACCAACGGTGGTGTGTTCGGTTCGCTGATGTCCACGCCGATCATCAACCCGCCGCAGAGCGCGATCCTTGGGATGCACGCGATTAAAGATCGTCCGATGGCGGTCGATGGCAAAGTGGAAATCCTGCCGATGATGTACCTGGCGCTGTCCTACGATCACCGTCTGATCGATGGTCGCGAATCCGTGGGCTTCCTGGTGGCGATCAAAGAACTGCTGGAAGATCCGACTCGTCTGCTGCTGGACGTGTAGTAAACAAGAGTATCACCTGCCTCGTAGGCCGGATGAGCGTAGCGCCATCCGGCACAAGCACCACGCCGGTCTACGGGTTTAAAGATAACGATTACCTGAAGGATGGACAGAACACATGAACTTACATGAATATCAGGCAAAACAACTTTTTGCCCGCTATGGCTTACCGGCGCCGGTGGGTTATGCCTGTACTACTCCGCGTGAAGCTGAAGAAGCGGCATCGAAAATCGGTGCGGGTCCGTGGGTAGTAAAATGTCAGGTTCACGCAGGTGGCCGCGGTAAAGCGGGCGGTGTGAAAGTTGTAAAAAGCAAAGAAGAGATTCGCGCGTTTGCTGAGCACTGGCTGGGCAAACGTCTGGTGACCTATCAAACAGACGCCAACGGTCAACCGGTCAACCAGATTCTGGTTGAAGCGGCGACCGATATTGATAAAGAGCTGTATCTGGGTGCGGTCGTTGACCGTAGCTCCCGTCGTGTGGTCTTCATGGCCTCCACCGAAGGCGGCGTGGAAATTGAAAAAGTGGCGGAAGAAACCCCGCACTTGATCCACAAAGTGGCGCTTGATCCGCTGACCGGCCCAATGCCGTATCAGGGACGCGAGCTGGCGTTTAAACTGGGTCTGGAAGGCAAACTGGTTCAGCAGTTCACCAAGATCTTCATGGGCCTGGCGACCATTTTCCTTGAGCGCGACCTGGCGCTGATCGAAATCAACCCGCTGGTTATCACCAAACAGGGTGACCTGATCTGCCTCGACGGCAAACTGGGCGCTGACGGCAACGCGCTGTTCCGCCAGCCGGATCTGCGCGAAATGCGCGATCAGTCTCAGGAAGACCCGCGTGAAGCGCAGGCAGCACAGTGGGAACTGAACTATGTCGCACTGGATGGCAACATCGGCTGCATGGTTAACGGCGCAGGTCTGGCGATGGGCACCATGGACATCGTGAAACTGCACGGCGGCGAACCGGCGAACTTCCTCGACGTGGGCGGCGGCGCAACCAAAGAGCGCGTCACCGAAGCGTTCAAAATTATCCTCTCTGACGACAACGTGAAAGCGGTTCTGGTTAACATCTTCGGTGGTATCGTGCGTTGCGACCTGATCGCTGACGGCATTATCGGCGCGGTAGCGGAAGTGGGTGTTAACGTTCCGGTGGTGGTTCGTCTTGAAGGCAACAACGCCGAACTCGGCGCGAAGAAACTGGCTGACAGCGGCCTGAATATTATTGCAGCGAAAAGTCTGACGGATGCAGCTCAGCAGGTTGTTGCCGCAGTGGAGGGGAAATAATGTCAGTTTTAATTAATAAAGATACCAAGGTTATCTGCCAGGGCTTCACCGGTAGCCAGGGGACATTCCACTCCGAACAGGCAATTGCCTACGGTACGCAGATGGTTGGCGGCGTAACGCCAGGCAAAGGCGGCACCACGCACCTGGGCCTGCCGGTATTTAACACCGTGCGTGAAGCCGTAGAAGCGACGGGTGCCACCGCGTCCGTTATCTACGTGCCGGCACCGTTCTGCAAAGACTCCATTCTGGAAGCCATCGACGCAGGCATTAAGCTCATCATCACTATCACCGAAGGCATCCCGACGCTGGATATGCTGACCGTGAAGGTGAAGCTGGATGAAGCCGGTGTACGCATGATCGGCCCGAACTGTCCGGGTGTTATCACCCCGGGCGAATGCAAAATCGGCATCATGCCCGGTCACATTCATAAGCCGGGTAAAGTGGGTATCGTCTCGCGTTCCGGTACGCTGACCTATGAAGCGGTTAAGCAGACCACCGACTACGGTTTCGGCCAGTCCACCTGTGTGGGCATCGGCGGCGACCCGATCCCGGGCTCTAACTTCATCGACATCCTGAAACTGTTCCAGGAAGATCCGCAGACCGAAGCGATCGTGATGATCGGTGAGATCGGCGGTAGCGCGGAAGAAGAAGCGGCGGCCTATATCAAAGATCACGTGACCAAACCGGTTGTTGGCTACATTGCCGGTGTGACCGCGCCGAAAGGCAAACGTATGGGTCACGCAGGCGCCATTATCGCCGGTGGTAAAGGGACTGCGGATGAGAAATTCGCTGCTCTGGAAGCCGCTGGTGTGAAAACCGTTCGCAGCCTGGCCGATATCGGCGAAGCGCTGAAAGCCGTCATTAAGTAAAAGCAATAAAACAGCCCAACCCCTGCATTTACCCGTGATGCAGGGGAAAGGGCTGGTCCATTTTCGACATGGTTGGCCATCTGATGATGGCCTTTTTTTTGCCTGTCTGTAGGCCGGATGGCGCTGGCGCTTATCCGGCCTAGGGGGGAGTGTTGGCTTGCCAGGTTATGCGCTTTCCGCCAGCGTTTTCAGCCAGCGGATGCCGCTTTCCGGAGAGGTCATCACCGGGACGGGCGGCGACGGAAGCTGCTGCAGAACGCGCGCCATCGACGCTTGCGCCAGCATAACCACATCAGCCTGTTTATACGCGCTGTGCAATCCTTCGCTGACGATGCGGTCATGCGTTTCCATATCGCCCGCCAGCAGAGCATGGAAGGCCTCTTCCATCAATATCGGCGTCACGGTGCATTGCTTACCACTGGCCTGTACTTTGCGCTGCACATACTCCAGCGTCGGTTTCATGGTCGTGGCGACAGTGGCCAGCACGGCAATGTTCTCACCCAGGCTAATGGCTTGTTCCACCATCGCGCAGTCGATACGGGCAAGCTGCAGCGGTGTCATAAACTGACACTGTTCAACCGCCGTGCCAATGGACGAACAGGCGGTGATGAAAATCTCGCAATCTGCTTTTTCGGCTATGTGGACGTAGTCGGCAATGCGTGCCGCAATGTTCGGCGTCACGCCTCCGGCCTTCATCACCTGCTTAATCATCGACTCTTCGACCAGGTGCATCACGTCCGCTTCAGGCATGATGTCGCCGATCAGTTGCTGCATCATGGCGAGCGTGGCGGAACTGGTGTGAAGCATAGCGATCTTTTTCATTCTGCGAACTCCTTGAGCAAACATTCGGCAACGGCCATAGCCGCATCGTGATCTTCCTGGGCGGACAGTCCACCAACCGCAACGGCCCCCAGGCATTTACCGTTGTGAAGAATCGGTACGCCGCCGGGCAGCGCGGTAAAACGTGGGTCAGCAAAGTAGCTGATATCCAGTGACTCATTTTGCAGACGTTGCAAAAACGCCTGAGTGGTGCAACCTAAACGGCTGCTGGTGCGTGCTTTGCGCTGCGTCAGCTCAATGGTCAACAGTTTGGCGTTATCCATACGGGCAAAGCTCAGTAACTCGCCGTGAGCGTCGCACACCGCCACGCTGAGCGGACGTTGCGCATAACGGGTGTCGGCGAGATCGAGCGCGCAGTCTACCGCGCGTCGTGCCTGTTGCAGGGTTAAAGTCATCATGGTGAGTTATCCTTTTGACAGAGGTTCTGATACCGGCTGAGCAGGCGAACTCTCGCTCTGGGCCTGCGCCTGTCGGGCATCCTTTTTGCGCCAGTAGTTAGCCAGCAGCGATCCGCTGACGTTGCCAAGCGGCGTCATGACCGCAGAGGCGAGACCAACGGTGGCCAGTTTTCCCATCGCGGCGGCAAGACCTGATGCCATCCCGCCGTTTTGCAGGCCGACTTCGAAGGCTACCGTCCGGGCGGACTGAACATCCATGCGGAAGATCCAGCGGCTCATCAGATAGCCAATCAGGAAGCCGCCGAGGTTGTGCATCAGCATGGCGAAGCAGAGCAGGAAGCCGACCTGAACCAGGTTGTCGCGCCCGGCTGCCGCTGCCGTAGTGGTGAAGAAAATGATGCCCATCATCGAGATGGTCGGCATGATCTTCTTAACGCCGGCCACGCGTCCATACAGCCAGTTATAGAACAGCGCCCAGATGATCCCGCCAGCCACAAAGTTCAGCACCACCGCATACATTTGCGCGTCGGCGCTGGCGCTACCAAACTGCGTGTCCCAGCCGCCGGTAAGCATATACAGCAGCCAGATGGCGCTGATCCCGGCCAGCGTTTGTACGGTACGACGCCCCTGTACGCCGGCATAGGTTTTCAGGTAGTCATGTAAAATCGCCGCGCCAATCGGGATCAACACGATTTTCACGACGTCCATCACCATCGCCGTGAGCTGGATGTCGATCATTGAACCCGCCAGCAGATTCACCCACAGCGGGGTCATGACCGTCGCCGCTAGCGTCGAGACGGCGGCGATCGAGACCGCCAGCGCCAGGTTGGCGTTGGCGATATACACCATGACGGTGGAGGAGAGCCCACTGGGACAGGAACCAATCAGCAGAATGCCTACCGCCACTTCCGGCGGAAAGTCAAAGATCAGCGTGATGCTCAGGCCGAGCAGAGGCATGATGACGAAATGACAGAAGGTGCCGATAAACACCGCCCAGGGCATTTTAGCGACGTCGATAAAGTCCTGAATCGTGAGTTTGGTGCCCATACTGAACATGGTCGCCTGGATCACCAAAAAGACGATCCATTTATGGGTGATGTTGAATCCGCCCCAGACGATTAGGTCGGTTGACCAGGTCATCGCCGCGACAAAGCCGGCAATGATCCACAGGGTAAACTGGTAGCTGCGAAGATTTGTCCAGTAGCCAGCACCTGCCGCGAAGCCTGTCGTCAGCATCACCAGCCCCGGCTGCCAGAGGGCGGGAGACTGCATCAGGGCGCCAATTGCCGCCAGGGCGCCACCGGCGATGCAGACGCCCAGTCCGGTTTTGTGAATAACGGTTGTGATAGTCATGGTGAAATGTCCTTTCTCTCGTTATTACTGCCGTGGTGGAATAGCTAACATTTGCCGCGCAATATCCGGCGTGGCGACCTTTTTATCCATACTGCGAATAAGCGTGGCGAGTTTGGCAACCTGCTGATAATTATGCTGAGCTTTCTCTTCGGCGCTTAAATAATAGCTATCTTCAAAACCAATTCTCACTTCACTGGCGCCCATGCCGACCGCTGCCGCAATAATATCGAAATTCTTGCGGCCAAAATGGGTAATTCCCCATAAGGCGTCGCGAGGGATCATACTGCGCAAGGCAATTAACGCATCAACCGTCGCGGGTGAACTTCCACGGTGTCCGAGGACAATATTGAATAACATCGGTTTCTTGAACGATATTTTTTCTTCCAGCGCCAGAATGTTATTAATCATGCCAATTTCGAAAACTTCAAATTCAGGAATAATGGAACGTTGGGTTATTTGTTGCGAACAATATTCGACGTCCGGTCCGGGATTAACGTACACGGCATCGCCGAGGTTAACGGAGCCGACGTTCAGCGACGCCATTTCGACGCCGGGACAGTCCAGAGGCGCGCAGCGCTCGGCAATCGACATGGTGGAGACGCCACCGGTTGAGGCCTGAATAATCAGGTTGGAATGGCGCATGACGTGGTCAATCGTCGCCTGAAAATCGGTGGTGTCTGGCGTCAGACGACCTTGTTTATCGCGAACGTGTAAATGCACGATGGCTGCACCCTGTTCGACGCTGGCCAGTATTTCCTGCGCCAGTTCTTCGGGTATAACTCTGGGGCAATCCGCGGCAACGGGTGCCAGCGAAATAATAACAGTATCCGACATGTGTTCCTCCGGTTTTCCGGTACAGAGATATTAAAATTATAAGTACGGTGTCATCCAGCGTAACGATTCGGGCCCTGGTGTTGACGGTTTATATTCACAACCTATCCAGCCCTGATAACCTGTTTGCTTAATAAATTCAAAAAGCCATGTTTCATTTAATTCTCCCGTTCCCGGTTCATGGCGACCGGGTACGGAAGCAATCTGAAAGTGTTTAATGATCGGTAAATAATGTTCAATAAGATGGGTAACATTACCGTGTATTTTTTGGCAGTGGTAAATATCAAACTGTAAGCCGATATTTTGTCTGTTCACTTCGCGAATAATACGTTCAGCCAGTGGAAAGCTATCAACAAAATAACCAGGCATATCGTCCGGGTTTAACGGTTCAATCAACACGTCGATATCGGCCCCAACCATGACGTCACAGGCGATACGCAGTCGGTCGGTTAATTGCTCATACTGGGCGTTAGCGGAAAGTCCGGCCACGCGCAATCCGGCCATGACGTGCACCTTGCGACAGCCCAGTGCCGTGGCGTAATCGCGGGCAATCAGCAGACTGCGATGAAACGCCTCGTCACAGCCTGGCAGGGAGGCCAGTCCGCGTTCACCGGCCTGCCAGTTACCCGCTGGCGCATTCATCAGCGCCACCGGCAGACCGGTTTCCCGTTGCGCCGCCAGCAGCACATCCAGCGGATGCTGCCAGAGAAACAGCCCTTCAACGCCGTGAAAACCCGCCGCCTTTGCGGCCTGAAAGCGCTCCGCAATGGGACGTTCGCAAAACAGCCAGTCGAGGTTAGCCGCTAACTTCAGCATGATGCGTTCCCTCCCGGCAATCCACCAGGTGCAGTTTCACGCCCTGGCTGGCAATGGTGTCCTGCGCTACGTCGGGTAACCGGTTATCCGAAATAATGTCGGTTAGTTGATCCAGCGAGCAGATGTGGAACATCCCGTATTTGCCAAATTTACTGCTGTCGCAGACCAGCACCCGACGGCGGGAGACGGTGAGCACGGCCTCTTTCACCGAGGCTTTGCCTTCGCTGGGGGTCGACATTCCACGTTCGGTATCCCACGAGGACGAACTGAGAAACGCCACGTCTATATTGATCGTGCGCAGAAAACTGGCGGCGCTTTTCCCAAGGCATGAGCGGTTGCGCTGATCCACCAGTCCGCCGGTGTGATATAGCGTGATGTGCGGCATATCCATCAGGTAGTGGCTGATGGAAAAATCGTTCGTCACCACCGTCAGGTTGAAGCAGTGGCTGGCGGCGACGGCTTTCGCCACTTCAAACAACGACGTTCCCGCATCGAGATACAGCGTTTGCCCTGGTTCTATCAACATCGCGGCTAGTTGCCCCATCCGTCGCTTCACGTCATGATGCAGCTCGGCCTTTTCCCGCCACGGCAGCTCCGATTTCAGCAGATTGTTGAGTTTCACCCCGCCATTGATCGAGATGACTTTGCCTTCTTCTTCCAGCAACTGAATATCGCGGCGCACGGTCATGTGCGACACGCTCATCAGATCCGCCAGCTCATTAAACGAGGCGACGTTTTTTTCATGCACGTAGCGGTAGATAAAATCACGTCGTTGTTCGGGGATCATCCTCTCACCTCATGCTCGCCGGGATTGTTCGAGTTCAGCTACTGCTTCCGCCGTTAGCGGCACGTAGCCGAGTGGTTTTAAGGTCAGCCAGATGCGGGCGCTGTCTTCCAGCTCTTCGGCATTAAACACCGCCTCACGAAGTGAGCGACCACTGACTACCGGGCCGTGATTTGCCAGGAGCGCGGCAGTATGGTCCGCCGCAATTTCGCTGAGTGCGCTGGCAATCCCCTCATGACCGGGTTTGAAATAGGGCAACAGAGGCAACTGTCCGACGCGCATTACGTAATACGGCGTTAACGGCGGAAGACAGTTTTCCGGTGTGCGGCATGGCAGACAGGAAAGGGCGGTCAGCCATGGCGAATGCAGATGAACCACCGCGCCGCAGGCCGGACGATGACGATACCAGGCCAGGTGCATGGGCACTTCTTTCGACGGTTTATCGCCACTGAGGTGAACGCCGTTGGCATCCAGTTTACTGAGCGTTGCGGCGTCCAGCTCGCCCAGACAGGAGTTGGTCGGCGTGACCAGATAGCCGCCGTCCGGCAGTCTTACGCTCAGGTTGCCCGAACCACCGCTGCTGAAGCCGCGCATAAACAGAGAACGACCGTAGTGCACCAACTGTTCGCGGAGTTGTTGTTCGTTAAGCTGACTCATCATGCAGACTCCTGCGCGGTGAAAAAGAAGTCTTCGTCACCGAAGTTGCCCGACTTCAGCGCCAGCGCGAGCGGCGGCTCGGCGGAGAACACCCACGGCACGCCGGGCGCGATGGCTTTGCCGACCGTCAGTCGCGTCACCTGTAACGCCTCCACTACGGTGCCGGACGTTTCGCCACCGGCGACGATAAAACTGTTTACGCCTGCGGCCTGCAGTTTGGCCGTCAGTCTGGCAAAGGTATGCTCAATCGCCCGGCTGGCGCGCTGCTCGCCGTACTCCTGTTGAATGCGTTTCAGCGCTTCCGGCGGCTGGGTGGCGTAAATCAATGGAGCGAGCGCGTCATCGACATGAGTCATTGTCCACCGCGACAGCTCGTCGCTGTAACGCTCTGCGTCTGTCAGGCAGCGCGCCACGTCGAGTAGAAGGGAAGCGGCCTGTGCTTTATAGCGATTCACCTGGCGGTTACTCATGGCGGAACAACTTCCGGAAAACACCACCGTTTTTGCCGGCTGCGGGAAGGGATGTACCGCTTCCCGCCCACGCTGTGGTGCGGCGCAAGCGGCCAGTGCACCACCCAGGCCGGAACCGCCCGCCAGCAACGGTGTATGACGTAAGGCCTGAGCGAGGGTCTGCAGATCGGCTTCGCTGAAGGTATCCACGATCACGTGACGTACACCTTGAGACTGGCAGCGTTCCAGCGCGTGAGTGACCGCTTCCACACCTTTCTGAATTGTGCTGAGGTCAATGCGCCCGACAGCGCTGGCAGTTTGCGCCGTGAGCAGGCGAATCAGGTTCGCATCGGTCATCGGGTTGAGCGGATGTTTCTCCATGCCGGATTCATTCAGTAATACGCCATTCACAAACAAATGACCGTGAATCACCGTCCGTCCGTTTTGTGGCAGGGCTGGGCAGTGAACGATGTACGGCGCGTGCATCGCTTCCATCAGCGCATCGCTGACCGGACCGATATTCCCGGCGGGGGTGGAATCAAAGGTGGAGCAATATTTAAAGTAAATTTGCCGCGCACCTGCCGTGTGGTGCAGCCATTGCCAGCAGCGTAATGATTGATCGATGGCCTGGTCAGCCGGTAGAGAACGGCTTTTCAGCGAGATGACAATCGCGTCGACCTCTTCATTCCACGGCTGCGCGGCGTCTGGCATCCCGGGCAGCAGCGCGACCCTCCAGCCTTGCTCAGCCATAAAACTTGCGATATCCGTTGCGCCAGTAAAGTCGTCGGCGATAACACCTGTCGTGACGGGCATACATCCACTCCGTTCAGATTATCTTGTCATTGAGCCTATTATTCAGGAGGGCGTTTCACATTCACATGATGATTCTCACAAATAAGCACATCATAAAATTGTATGTGATTTATATAACTGATTGAAAATTATAAATAAAATGATGTGTGATGTTGAAATGAAGCTCACAGGAAGATGTGAAGATTCGTTAATCTTTGGGAAAAGTTGTCACAGCAGTCGGTGGACTGGTGTTGAGGAGCGCGGGGGGCGCTCTTGCAATTTGATCATAATCACCTGATTAAATGAGATTATTTTTTGCGGTCAGGGTCATTTTTTCACCTGGACAAATTAAGCATAGTAGCGACGTTATCCAGACCACTGACGGAGCGTAACGTGCCTCAGCATATTCAGGACGATGTCTTACACACTTTTTACTCACTGGCAGAGGTATTTTCTAAGGCGACCGGGCTCGCCGCCGTGGTGGTAGACATTAATGGTCGGGAAATCTCTGCCTGTCATAATTTTAATTCGTTCTGTTCATTACTGCGCGCCAATCCGCAATACCAAAAAACGTGTCAGAAATGTGATAAATATTGCGCTT
>NZ_JBFWLF010000106.1:0-13421 GCF_050252275.1 Citrobacter sp.
ATGTGTAAAATGATTTAACTTTATTATTCCCAGACAGGCAATAAACCTGTCTGGTGAAAAAACGTTAGAGGACGGGTTAGCCAAAATTTAAGCATGATTGATCAATCAGGCAGTGCATATTGTTATGTAGCCATAAAAACGATGCAGGAAGAGACGTTGTAATTGATTGAGTTAAAAATTGACGGCTCGCCAGTGATTTGCCTTCCCCGGCAATCAGCAGCAAAATTTCTTTTGCATTGAGGATCTCCTTCAGTCCCAGCGTGATACCGTGTGTCACCGGACGACCTGCCGTTTTCAGCATGTCGTGATGGCGCGTTTGGTCATCAAGCCTGCAAATATGGCAACACGGCTCCAGCGCGGTTCCCGGCTCGTTCAGCCCCAGATGACCATTTTTGCCGATACCCAGTACGCATAAATCAAGGCCACCCCGATGGGCAATCAAATCCGTCACGCGTTCGCACTCTTTCTCATCGATATTTTCCGACTGAAAGCCGATCAACTGTTCCGGGCGCAGGCCAAGCGGTTGCACGATGTGCTGTTGCAGGAACGATTCACAGGTACCCGGTGTGTGTAAGGGAATCCCCACCCATTCATCGAGCTTCACGAAGGTCACGTTTCGGATATCAACGTGATTCTGTTGTATTTTCTCGACAAAGAAACGATAGGTCAGTTCAGGTGTGGCACCGGTCGCCAGGCAAATCGTCGCGTCAGGTTTGTCCTGTATAACCTGAATCAACCGTTCGCTGGCGCGATCGCTGAGCGCATCGTAGTGGTCGCAGTACTGTATGCATTGCATTGGTCAGTCATCCTTTTGACGAGGGGCGCACGTACTGTCGCGCCCCGTTCAGTTTACAAAATGCCGAGTGCGGAAGAGACGATAGAAAGCACAAAGGTGACACCGATTAACAAGACCGGATGTGCTTTTTTCACCCGCAGCAGGTAGTACATCAGCAGCGTGTAGCCCATGGGTAAAATGTTCGGGAAGACCTTATCAAAGAAGTCCTTTTGTAGTGCCACATTGTGCGTGCTGTCGATGGCAAAAGAGGTCACGACATTAATATGGACGTAAGACGCGATCAGACCGCCAATCACCGTGATCCCGAGGATGGTCGCCGAGCGGGCGATCATCTGCGAGTTTTCCCTCACCTTATCAATGGCTTTTACCCCAACCGAATAGCCGACGTGAGTCCAGCCGACGCGCAGGAAAAAGATCATCAGATAAACGGCGAAGAACAGAATCGGCCCCAGCAAATTGCCCTGGCTGGCGAAAGAGGAGCAGATCCCCGCCATGATCGGCAGCAAAGTGAACCAGAAAATGGCATCACCAATCCCGGCAATAGGGCCAAACAGCGCCACTTTCAGGCCTTTAATGGTGTCGCGGTTTTCTCCTTTCTCTTCCATGGAGATAAGCAGCCCCATCAGAAAACCGACGAGGTTTGGGTGGGTATTGATAAATTCCAGATGATCTTTCATGGCCGCACTCAGGCCCGGCTTATCATCTTTATAGATTTTTTTCAGAATCGGCAGCATCGCCCAGGTAAAGCCGCCCGCCTGCATCCTTTCATAGTTAAAGCTCGCCTGCAGAAGCGAAGAGCGGAAGCCAAGACGGGTAATGTCTTTTTTACTGATTTCAGATCCCATTGCTGTAATCCTCTTCATCATCATTTCTATGGGCGGCAGGCTGGGGTTGCGCCTGCTGTTTAGCTTTGGCATTGAAAAACTCGTACACGGCGAAGCCCGCGCCGAGGACTGCGACCGGGAGAAGGTTGTTGACCTGGATGTAGCAGACAAAAAGGAAGCCGGCGATCAGATAAGGAATGTACTGTGCTTTGAACATCACGCGCAGCAGCAGACCAAAACCAACGGCAGGCAGAATACCGCCCGCGACTTCAAAACCATGAGTAAGCCAGGCGGGCATGGCTTTCACCAGCGCCTGCATGGCACCCTGCGCCAGATAGGTACACAGAAACGCGATAATCGCGTAAGAGCAGGCGACAATCAGCGTCGTTAGCCAGTTCAGACGGGAAAATGCGCGGGTGTTGGCTTCTTTTGCGCAGTTGTCGGCTCTGGACATAAACAGGGAAAAAGCGGAATAGAAGAACAGAATCACATATTGCATCAGCAGACTGAACGGCAGGCCAAGGCCGATGGCGGTTTTGGCATCCACGCCGGTAGACCAGGCGATCACCGTTGTCATCAATCCTGCCATGATGGGGTTTGGCGGTTGTACGCCGCCGGCGGGCGTCAAACCAGCAAAAGCCAGTTCGGTCAGACCGCCGGTGATCAAACCAATATGAATGTCGCCAAGAATGGCGCCAGTGAGCGTACAGACAATAATTGGTCTGAATAAAAACAAGGCTTCCAGCCAAAAATCGATTCCCAGAAAGAAGACTAGTGCCGCGAGGGATATCCCTTGTAAAAGCGTTATTTCATTCATTGTAAACACCTCATATAAATAAGTCCCTTTACTATGAAAACGTTGGCTTGTTATTTACTCCGGGATCGCTTCTTTTTGATCGCCAGGGACATCCTGAATAAAAATGTTTACGCCATGTTTCTTAATGAACTGCAGATCATTAAGGTCCTGCTCATTGACATAAACTTTACTGCTGATCTGCTTTTTGCCTTCTGAGAAGTGCATATTGCCGACGTTCACGTCGTTAAGCGTGATACCGCCTTCGAGCAGCTTTCTGACTGTTTGCGGGGTGCGGCAAATCAGGAAGATCTTCTGATGCGGCGCTGCTTTACCGATGACATTGATAGTTTTTTCTATAGAGAAGAAGCGGATACCGAAACCGTAGGTTTCTGCGGTGATGCTCATTAATTTCTGCTGAATCTCATCCTGAGCGACATCATCATCCACGACGACCAGCAGATTGGCACCGATCGTTGATGTCCAGGTGACACCCACCTGACCATGCACCAGTCGGTTATCAATACGCGTTAACAGGATATTTGGACTGCTCATACTTAAATCCTCACCATAAAATAATTGAATGACTGAACTTGTTGAAATATATTATTCTTACCGTATCGCATTCATTAATTAATTCAGCGTGATGTAATCTCGTTATTCTCCTCCGCTATTTGGTCAGAAAGCGCTACCTGATATTAATCAGATAGCGCTTTTGTGTAGTGATGATAAAGCCGACTCGCTTACGATAACTCGTGGTCGACTAAAAGTTTATTGGCCGATCCACAGACATTGATTTTACTTCTCACGACTTCTTTCATTGCATCCATACCGACGCGCATGTAGTAGCGCGGATCGTTGCCCTGTGGGTTGTCGGCAAACCACGCTTTCACGGCATCGGCAAAGGCAATTTTCAGTTCAGTGGCGACGTTAACCTTACAGACGCCCAGTTCTATCGTGCGGCGCACGTACTCGTCAGGCACATCGCTCGCGCCATGTAGCACCAGCGGAATATCCACCACTTCACGAATTTCAGCCAGACGCTGGAAATCGATTTTCGGCTTTTTGGTGTACAGGCCGTGCGCGGTACCGATGGCGACGGCAAGGCTGTCGACGCCGGTCAGCTCAACAAAGCGTTTGGCCTCCTGCGGATCGGTCAGAAAGGCGCTTTCTGCGTCCACGCTCATGTCATCTTCGACGCCACCCAGTCGCCCCAGCTCCGCTTCGACGCTGCAATCGCGGGCGTGGCAGAAATCCACCACCGATTTCACCAGCTTCACGTTTTCTTCAAACGGGAAATGGCTACCGTCGATCATGGCGCTGCGCACTCCGGCGTTCACTTTATGGCGAATGTCGTCCAGCGATTCATGATGATCGAGATGCAGCGCCAGCGGCATACCGTAGGTGGTCGAGTAGGCAGTGCACAGCGCGTAAAGCTCTTCCAGCGCGATATGTTTAAAGGTACCAGGCGTACCGGCGAGGATCACCGGTGATTGCATTTCGCTACACACTTCGAGGATCGCCTGGATCGTCTCGGCATTATGGATGTTGAAGGCCGGTACGGCGTAGCCTTTTGCCTGGGCATCCTGCAAGAGATACTTCGTGGAAATGATACTCATGATCGGATCCTCTTAAGCCTGCCACGGGTGAATAACGACGCCCTGCACCACACGGTTGACCGTACCGCTGCGTGAAGGGGTATCCGGCGTATTACCGACCGCAATGGACTGGGTGAGCGCAAAGACCTGGGCATACATCAGGTAGCAGAACGCCAGTTCGGTATCGATGAAATGACGCGCAGACGGCAGCAAAATGTGCGGGCCGGCTTCGATAATGGAATCGCTTTCGGCTGCAATGGCAACAACGCGCATGGCCTGATCATCGCGACGCAGCTCTGCCAGCAGATCGAGATCGTACTGCCGGGTGTAAGGGTGGCTGGAGATATACACCACGATTAGCGTTTCGTTATCCACCAGTGATTTCGGTCCATGACGGAAGCCGGTTGGAGAATCGTAAAATGCCGCCAGCTTACCGGCGGTCAGTTCCAGCACTTTCAGGGCCGATTCACGCGCGGCACCCTGCAATCCGCCGCTGCCGAGGTAGACGATCCGTTTCCAGCTTTCATTGCCAAACACGCCGTGGCTGAAATCACCCAATGAGGACAAGATCATCTGGCAGCGATCCGCGACGTCGCGGAAGGTCTGGCTGTTGATGAGTTTTGGTGCGAACACCGCCAGACAACTGGCCATCATGGTAGTAATACTGCTGGTCATCGCAAAACCGCGATCGTGTGTTTCTGCCGGCATCAGCAGAGCAAAAGCGTTATCGCTTGCCACCGCGTTCTGGTACAGGCTGCCCGCTTCATTGCAGGTGATCGAAAGGTGATAGCACTCAGGGACGAACTGGTTTGCCAGTTCCACTGCGGCGACGCTTTCCGGGCTGTTGCCGGAACGGGCAAACGAGACCAGCAGCAGCGGATGCGCCGGATTCAGATAATCCATCGGATTGGTGACCAGATCGGTGGTCGGTACGGCACTGATGTTTTGCCCCGTGTGGCTGGCAAGCCAGGGAGAGATGATCTCGCCAATGAATGCCGAGGTACCTGCCCCGGTCAGCACGATCCGCAGATCGTCTTTACGCAGTAGTGGCGCAAGAAAGTTGTCGATCGTGGTACGTATCGCGTCAATGTTCGTCAGCGATCGGATCCAACTGGCAGGCTGCTGGCGGATCTCTTCTTCAGTCCAGGTTCCGGTGGTTGCCGCTGCAGGGGTATAGGTTTCTGGCATAACGTAAGTCCTTAGTCTTGTGAATTCCACATCAGACGCTGGCAAAATGTCGCTATCTTTCGTTTCGTTTCACTTGTTCACATGATCGATTGATTAAAATCTATAGGAAAGAAATCGAAAGTTCAATGATGCGAAATGAAATAAAACGAAAAGTGTGATCGATTGTACGGAGAGCATTTTTATCTTATTGATCTGTAATAATTATCTCTGAAGGTTCTGAGGTGAGGGTTTTCTTAAGCGAAAGGAAAAGAAAGGCCTTACGATTCATGATCGAAGGCCAGGGAGAAAAAGGGTCAAAGGGGGAGGCGCTGACCCTGAATCCAGATCTGTTGTAAATGCAGTCCGCCATTGAGAGCGATCATGTTGGCACGTTTGCCCACGGCTAACGATCCTAAGTGGCTGTCGATCCCCAGCAGTCGCGCCGGATGGAGCGAGGCCATATGGATCGCCTCCTCAGGGGCGATTCCTGTCAGTTCAACCATATTGCGCACTGCCGCATCGACCGACAGCGTACTGCCTGCCAGGCTACCCGATGCGGTTCGCACGATTCCGCCATGCATGTCGACCTTTTCACCGCACAGCGTGTAGTTTCCGTCGGGCATACCGGCGGCCTGCATCGCATCGGTGATCAGCACCAGCCTCTCTTTGGCACAGCAGCAACAGAGCTTCATGGCGGCCGGATGGACGTGGTGCCCGTCGGCGATGAGCTCCAGCCACGCGCGTGGATCGGTGAGTCCTGCGCCAACCATTCCTGGTTCACGGTGATGGAGTCCGGTCATACCGTTGTAGCAGTGCACAAGTCCACTCGCGCCTGCGTCAAAGGCGGCCTGGGTTTGCGCCCAACTTGCCGCGCTATGCCCCAGCATCACCCGTATACCCTGCTGCCTGAGATGGTGAATCGCCTGCAAGGCGCCCGTTTTTTCCGGTGCCAGCGCCACCACCCGAAGGGTCTGTCGTGAAATGGCGACCAGTTCATCAAGTTCCGTGAGGTCCAGCTCGCGAAACAGCTCCGGGGGATGGGCACCTTTATTCTGCGGCGTGAAGTAGGGCCCTTCCAGATAACTTCCGAGCACCTGGGCGCCAGGCCCGCCGGAATAACAGCGTTGAGCGATACGCTCCAGCGCGCGGTGAATCGTCTTCAGCGGCGCGGTGACGGTGGTGGGGAGCCAACTGGCAACGCCTTCACGCGCTTTGTGCATCGCCAGCTTTTCGAGTGCGTCCGGTTCATCGTCCATCACATCGACCCCCGCGCCACCGTGGACGTGGGTGTCGATATAGGCGGGACACAGTAGCTCGGCGTCGCGCACGGTGATGCCCGCAGCAATCGGCTCGATGGCCGTGATGATGCCTTCTTCAACGCGCAACTGATGATCGTCCAGCCAGCCCTGCTCGGTGAGCAGGCGTCTGGCACGCAAAACCTGCGTCATATTCCTTCCTCGATGGGGTGCTCCTCGCGACAACGCCCCAGCTCATCGACCAGGCTGGTCAGGCCGCGATGCCCGCACTCCAGCGCCTGCACACGAAATGCTTCGCTGCTGAGTCCTTCGCGATCCAACACCATCTCCAGCAGCAATTGCAGGTTGGTGCCAGTGATCACTTCCCGGCCTGGTTTCAGCATCGCCAGCGTAGAGGCGACGCGAAACGGAGTGCCGCCAAGCAGGTCGGTCAGGAAAACGATATCTTCTTCGCCGTCCAGTTGTTCAATCGCCTGCTCAAGCTGCGAGGTGAGCAGCGCAGTGGTGGAGGTTTCCGGAAAGTCGATGGCGATAAACTGCGACTGCTCGCCGAGGATCTGTTTCATCGCTTTTTCCATACCGCTGGCAAACCCACCGTGCCCCGTCAAAATAATACCTAACATCGAAGACCTCTTTGCTTTACAGGAAGTGACAGAACTTGCCGACGACGCCCAGTACCACGGTGATACCGATGAGGCGCAGCGGACTCCAGCCGCGACGGACTAACCAGAACATCGTCAGGGTATAGACCAGCGGTAAAAAAGCGGGCATCAGTTTGTCGATCACGTCTGCCTGAAGCTTAACGACCGCATCACCCGCCTTGATTTCGAGCGTGGTATTCAGACGCACATAGGTCGCCACGAGTGCGCCAATGACCGTCATCCCGACGATAGATGCCGCGTGGCCCACTTTCTTCGTATTGGCCTTGATGAGCGGAATGGCGGCGACCCCCATACGATAAGCATAGTGCGCCAGGCCAAAACGCAGACCCAGATGCACCACGTTAAATAACACAATAAAGACCACTGCGCCGAGGATGGAACCTTGCAAGGCCAGACTGGCCCCAATGCCGCCGCAAATAGGCAACAGCGTCAGCCAGAACATCGCATCGCCAATCCCGCCAAGCGGCGCGCCAACGGCAATTTTGGTGCTCTGAATGCTGTTAACGTCCTGTTTTGAGCGCTCCATCGCCAGAATGATGCCAATGACAAACGTCACCAGGAAGGGGTGGGTATTGAAGAAACCCATGTGGCCTTTCATGGCGCGCGCCAGATCGCGTTTATTGGTGTGGATCTTTTTCAGCGCAGGCAGCAGCCCGTACAGCCACCCGGAAGCCTGCATACGTTCGTAGTTAAACGACGCCTGCAACAGCATGGAACGCCAGGCCACCCGGTTGATATCTTTTTTGGTCAGCTCTGCACCAATTCTCTGATCTTCATAGATGTTTTCGTTTACGCCGGAAAGTAGCGTTTCGTCGCTGTCGGAAACAGTCGGAAGCGTTTGTTGATTAGATGCCATCTTCGAATTCCTCTTTCTGGGCCGCAGATTGCGTCGGTTCTGGAGATTTACGCAGCAGGTCGATCAGCGCCATGGCCAGTGCCGCAGCGGCGATCGCCAGTACCGGCAGTTTGAGCCAGGCGGCTCCCACGAAGCCGATGATAAAGTAAGGGATATAGACGTTTTTCATCATGATTTTCAGCAGTACGGCAAAGCCGATGGCTGGCATGATGCCGCCTGCGACGCCGAGACCGTCAATCAGCCGTTCCGGCAGAACATCAATGGCCGTTTTCGCGTGCTCTGCACCGAAGTAAATCGGCAGAAACGCACACAGAAAATAGAAAATCCCCAGTGCCAGTAACGCCAGATAGTTGACCCGTTCAATACCTGCGGTGTCGGCATTCGCCGCCATGCGATCGCAGCGGGACATCACCCCGGACATCACGGAGAACAGAAACGTAATCCCCATCTGCACCGCCACGGCAAACGGCACGGCGACGCCCACGGCGACATCCGGTTTCACCCCAGTTGTAATGGCGAACGTCGTACCCACGATAGTGCCGATAATGACGTTTGGCGGTTGCGCGCCTGCCAGTGGTGCGAGTCCCATCCACACCAGTTCCAGCGTACCGCCGGTTAAAATACCGGTATGCAGATCGCCCAGAATCAGGCCGACCAGCGGCCCAAGCACCACCGGGCGGTGCATGTGTGTTAATCCGTTGAACATATCCAGGCCGGCAATAAAGGCGAGGATACCTAATGCAAAAGCCTGTAACAGACTAATTTCCATGGTGAAGGCCTCAGATGAGTTTAAAGAGATCCTGCGCAGGTTCTGTCGGAACGCCCTGAACAAAGCATTCCACCCCGGCAGCTTTCAGGCCGTTAAACGCCGCAATATCGGTCGAGTCGACAGAGACCGTTTTGGCAATCTGCTGTTTGCCATTGGCGTAGTGCATATTGCCAACGTTGATGCGTGTCACAGGCACCCCACCTTCGACCAGCCTGAGGAAATCAGCGGGGGACTTGCAGACCAGCAAAATTTTCTGTCGGTCGGCGGCGCGGTGAATGTTGTCGATCACTTTTTGCAGCGACCAGAAACGCACGGCGATCCCTTCTGCCAGCACCATCTCCATCAGGTTCTGTTGCACAGTGTCTTCCGCCACCTCATCGTTGGCGACCAGGACCAGATTCGCCCCCGCAAACCCGACCCACTGCACCCCGACCTGGCCATGAATAAGCCTTTCGTCGATACGGCTGAGTACAATATTTGGCATAGCGTGTTCCTCTTTTTTGTTATCCGTTTTGGGACGTTACGCCCTGGCAGGCGGCATGGTACTGCTGCAGTATGTCCTGAATATGGTTGATGATGAGTTCTCGCGGTGTGGCATTGAGATCTCCCTCGCGCACTTTCACGTACTGTAACGGCAGATACTGGCTAATGAGCGGCAGGGGAATCGGCTCATCCGCCAGATTGCGCACCAGTCGTTCAAACGCCTCATCAATCTGGCTGTCTGGCCAGTAGTAACGAACACGATCGGAATAGCTGTAGCCCCGCGCCAGACGGCGGGTATTGCCATCGCCGTGGTAGTGGCTCTGCCAGTATTCCGGACGATCGAGCATGACGCTTTCAAGGACATGACGCAGGTCGGAACAGGCTTTTGCCGGGAGTAACTCTTCCTCAATGGCGGCCAGCGAGAACAGCGCTTCGCGCAGGGCGAAGGTCAGGGCCGGGCCGACTTTCAGGATGGCAAAGTGATCTTTCACTAACTGGCGCAGCGACTGTGGCGTCTGGTAGTCCGTGGAGTGCGCCTCAAAAACCAGCGTGTCATACGCTTCCACCATCTTGCTTAACGCGACGGCTTTTTGTGGCTGATAATCAATGATGTGGGTATGGTCGAACTCAACGCCGGGTTGTACCACCAGCGCGATGATACGGGGCCAGATGGCATTGAGTCCCTGCTTTTCAAAGGCGTGACGATGGGCTTCCAGTGTCGCTCGTGCGGCCTCAGGCGTGGTGACAGCCAGTTCGGTGAGCGTCTCATGGGCTCCGCCCGGTACCGGCACTTCAGTGCCAATCACATAAACCAGATCAGAGTCGCCAAAATGAGCAATGCAGGTCTCTTCGGCAATCTTCGCCAGACGCGCGGCACGTTCCGCGACGATGGCATCGGTCAATGGCACGGGATCGCCCTGGCAGGACATGCTGCAATCAAGGTGGATTTTTTTGAATCCGGCGGCGACATAGCTTCTGATCAGTTCGTCGGCATTGGTCATTGCCGGTTCTGCGGCCAGGTTTTGCCAACGGTTAGGGCCGAGGTGGTCGCCCCCCAGAATCAGTTGCTCCTGAGGGAAATTAAGTGAGTCGGCCAATTGGCAGACAAAATGGCGAAAATCGGCTGGGGTCATGCCCGTGTAACCGCCAAACTGGTCAACCTGATTTGAGGTTGCTTCAATCAGCAGCGGCGAGTGATTTGCCTGTGCGTAACGTATTGCGGATTCCAGCACCAACGGATGCGCGGAACAAACGGCGTAAATTCCGTTTGCCTTACCGCGTTTATGCTGTTCCACCATATCAGTCAGATGTTTCACTTTCCTCTCCAGGTCAGATAACTGCGACATTCGATCTTTCGTTTTGTTTCACTTGATACTGCATCATGGTCTTATAAAAATAAAACGAAAGATAATAGTTTTCCGATCTGTTTCACAAAAGAAACATAATGAAAGCATTCAGCGGGGTTTTTCGCCCCTCAGGTCGACTTTTTTCGGCTTGCATTCCGATAAAAGAAAGGCGTTAATAGGCGAAACGAAATGAAACGAAAGAATTAGCCAAAGGATTTCTTATGAGCAATACCGATGCTTCTGGAGACAAGCGGGTGTCAGGCACCAGCGAAAGGCGTGAGCAAATTATCCAGCGGTTGCGGCAGCAAGGAAGCGTACAGGTGAACGATCTTTCGGGATTGTTTGGCGTTTCCACGGTGACGATCCGCAACGATCTGGCGTTCCTGGAAAAGCAGGGGATCGCCGTTCGCGCCTATGGCGGCGCATTGATTTGCGACAGTAATACGCCAGGTGCGGAGCCTTCCGTCGAAGATAAAAGCTCACTGAACACGGCAGTGAAACGCAGTATCGCCAAAGCGGCCGTGGAGTTGATCAAACCGGGTCACCGCGTGATCCTGGACTCCGGTACCACGACCTATGAGATTGCGCGCCTGATGCGTCAGCATAGCGATGTGATTGCAATGACCAACGGGATGAACGTCGCCAATGCCTTACTGGAAGCAGACGGCGTGGAATTGTTAATGACCGGTGGTCATCTGCGTCGTCAGTCGCAGTCGTTTTATGGCGACCAGGCCGAGCAGTCGTTGCAGAATTATCACTTCGATATGCTGTTTCTGGGCGTCGACGCCATTGATTTAGAGCGAGGCGTCAGTACTCATAACGAAGACGAAGCCCGGCTAAATCGCCGGATGTGTGAAGTGGCGGAACGGATTATCGTGGTCACTGACTCCAGTAAATTTAACCGCTCGAGCCTGCATAAAATTATTGATACCCAGCGTATTCACACCATCATCGTCGATGAAGGCATCCCGGAAGAGAGCCTGAAGGAGTTTCATCGCAATGGCGTTGAGGTCATTATCGTCCAGGCGGCGTCGTGAAAATCACAAAAATGTGATGTCCTTCAATTAAGCAAAAAGAAAAATGTCAGCGGGTTTTTGCCGAACCCGCTTTCGTTTTTTCACTGATTTTTCGTCTCCTTCTCCCGCTCACCTGTCCTGCACGCTTTTCGATCTTTCGCATTTTTCATTTTCGGTTTAGATAAAACGAAAGAAAAACAGGCTTTTTTGCCAAAATCCGCGCTGCGGACGCGTTCACAAATTCGCCTTAAGTCTTCTGATTTAATATATTAAAAAGAAAACGAAAGCGATAAATCGCTAAAACATAACAATATGCAATGGAGCAAAAGCAATGCTGGATAACTTAAGACGTCGCGAGCAAATCATCGATCTGTTATGCGATCAAGGTAGTGTTCGTGTCGAACCCCTGAGCGTGCATTTCGGCGTCTCAAGCGTCACTATCCGCAATGACTTACGTTATCTCGAGCAGAAAGGCTGCGTCATGCGTTCTTATGGCGGCGCTGTATTAAATCAACACTTTGCCCTCGATCGCCCCTTACAGGATAAAGACCGGCTGAACCGCGATGTGAAATCGCGGATTGCCGAAAAAGCGGCCAGTTTTGTCAAAGATGGCGACACGTTGATTCTCGATTCTGGCTCGACCACCACGCTTATTCCTCCGTTGCTTAAAAGTCGTCGCGATCTGGTGGTGATGACCAATGCGCTGAACATTGCCTGGGAACTCGCCAATTTTGAACGGGTGGATGTCATGATATTAGGGGGAAATGTCAGGCAAAGCGTTTACTCGCTGTATGGTCCTTCAGCGGAACATCAGCTCAGACAGTATCGGTTTGATAAGCTCTTTTTGGGCGTTGATGGATTTTGTCTGGAAGCCGGGATCACCACGCCGCATCCAGGGGAAGCGCACCTTAACCAGGTGATGTGTCAGGTGGCGCAGGAGGTTACGGTCGTCGCGGATTCCAGCAAGTTTGGCCGCAAAAGTTTTTGCATGATCAGTGAAATCAGCGGTATTGACCGGGTGATTACCGACAGTGGTATTCCGGAGCATTATCATCAGGCGCTCAGCCAGATGGGGGTGGATGTCGTTATCGTGGATGAATAAGAGAGAACGCCGGCAAAAGCGCATTTTGCCGGCGATCGCTTAGTGCATCAGTGCATCCTGTTCGACCAGCAGCAGGGCGGCACCGCGTACACCGCTGGATGCGCCATGCACGGCCGGGAAGACATTCGCGGGGGCGAGCCCCGGGAAGAGATAGCGCGACATGGCGCCGGGCAGTAAGGTGTAAATTTCCTCAATGTTAGAGACGCCGCCGCCCAGAACAAAGGCGTCGACATCCAGAATGAGCTGCAACTGCGCCAGCGTACAGCCCAGCATATCAATCCACGCCTCAACCGTGGCGACGGCGCTGGCGTTGCCATGACGGTACTTTTCCAGCAGCGTCTCCATTTTGAGCTGTTCCCCGCTAAAGTGCTTATGCAGCCAGAGTAAACCGGGGCCGGACTGGTAGCGCTCCAGACAGCCCTGTAAGCCGCAGCCGCACGTGATCTCCGGCAGGTTATAACGGCGCATAAAGGTGGCGGGTAGCGGTAAATGCCCAAACTCGCTGGCCATCCGGTTGCGTCCACGATAGAGCTGCCCGTCGATCACCAGTCCTCCGCCCATGCCGGTGCCAATAATGGCGCCAAAGATTCGCGAGAACTGACGGGCCTGCTGGGTATGCGCCTCTGACAGCGCGAAGCAGCAGCAGTCATTGTCCAGGGCCACCGAGCGGTTGAGTCGGTGCGCCAGATCGTCCATCACCTGCCGTCCGGTCAGACAGGGGACGTTCGACGACAGCAGCTTTCCGGTATGTCT
>NZ_JBFWLF010000107.1:0-13385 GCF_050252275.1 Citrobacter sp.
AATGCCGGCATCACCCTGTTCAATACTGATTTCAAAGACAAGATCACCGAAGTCCGTCGCTGCAATAGCAGCGCCGATCCGGCCTGTACGATTGGCAGCGAAAGCTATGATTTTGTCAGCGATCGCGTGAACGTCGATAAAGCCAACATGCGTGGCGTGGAATCCACATTCGGCTGGAAGATGACCCGCGACCTCAACTGGACGGCTAACTACACCTATACCGAGTCAGAACAGAAGAGCGGCCAGTTTGAAGGCAAGCCATTAAACAAAATGCCAAAGCATATGTTTAACACCACGCTGGACTGGCAGGCAACGGAGACCGTCGGCTTCTGGAGCCGTCTGAACTTCCGCGGTAAAACGTCTGAATACCTGAGCCGCACCTCAATGTCGCAGGGCACACCGTCCTATACGCAGGTTGATGTCGGTCTGCGTTACAACGCGAACAAAAACCTGCTGGTGACAGCCGGGGTGTATAACGCGCTGGATAAACAGATTGATTACGATACCTATGACACCATTCTCGATGGTCGTCGTTATACGGTAGGTCTGACGTACAACTTCTGAGTCCCTCCCAAAAAAAAGCCTCCGCAACGGAGGCTTTTTTATCCCTTCATTCACGCGTTTACGACTATTTCTTCACGCGTTCCGGGAAGTGCATTTCACTGTAACGTACGAAGTGAGTCCCGCGGGTCAGCTTATAGCCGAACCAGATAATCAGGAACAGCGGGATACCAATATAGGTTGCCGCCACGCCGCCCCAGTCAATGGTGTCTTTCAGGAACGCTTCATAGTTCTGGCCCAGCGTGATGATAAGACACAGAACAAACGCGAAGATCGGCCCCAGCGGGAAGAAGCCGGAACGATACGGCAGATCCTTCACGTCATGCCCTTGCAGAACATACCCACGACGGAAACGATAGTGGCTGATGGCAATCCCCAGCCAGGCGATAAAGCCCGTCATCCCGGAAGTATTCAGCAGCCACAGGTACACCGTCTGGTTACCGAACATTGAGGTCAGGAAGCACAGACCGGCAATCACCGTCGTGGCATACAGCGCATTACGCGGAACACCGCCACGAGACAGTTTCGCAAAAATACGCGGCGCTTTACCATCGCAGGCCAGGGTGTAAAGCATACGGGTTGAGGCGTACATCCCGGAGTTACCCGCCGACAGCACCGCCGTCAGGATCACCGCATTCATCACCGCCGCCGCAGAGAGCAGACCGGCATGCTGGAAGACCAGCGTGAACGGGCTGACGCTGATGTCTTTCACATCGTTACGCAGCAGGCTCGGATCGGTGTACGGAATGATCAGGCTGATAATCAGAATCGCGAAGACATAGAACAGCAGGATTCGCCAGAACACCTGACGCACCGCACGCGGAATGTTCTTCTCCGGATCTTCAGATTCACCGGCGGCAATACCAATCAGTTCCGTCCCCTGGAAGGAGAAACCGACAATCATCGCCACGCCAATCATCGCCGCAAAGCCACCGGCAAACGGCGCATCGCCCGTCGTCCAGTTGCTCCAGCCCACCGGCTGAGTGCCTTTGAAAATACCGACGATCATCATAACGCCAACAATGATGAAGATAATCACAGTGGCCACTTTGATCAGTGAGAACCAGTATTCCGCTTCACCAAAGCCTCTGACCGAGATGTAGTTCAGCAGGAAGATGACGCCGAGGAACAGCGCACTCCAGATCCAGCCTGGGGTATCAGGGAACCACCAGCTCATCACCAGCTGTGCCGCCACAAGGTCAACAGCGATGGTCACCGCCCAGTTGTACCAGTAGTTCCAGCCCAGCGCGAAGCCGAAGCCTTCTTCAACATAGTTCTGACCGTAGGTCGCAAACGAACCGGACACCGGCATATACGCCGCCAGTTCGCCCAGACTGGTCATCAGGAAGTACACCATCAGGCCAATCAGAATATAGGAAAACAGCGCACCACCTGGACCCGCTGCGGAAATGGTGGCACCAGATGCCACGAAAAGACCTGTACCGATAGAACCGCCAATCGCGATCATCGTCAGGTGACGCGCCTTCAGTTCGCGACGTAACGCGGGCGCTTCTGTGGTTTTAGTTTCGGAAACCATGTGAAAATGCTATCCATCCAAAAAATGAGGCGCGATTGTAGCAGACGAAACGCTCGTCTTCCGGCACAAATGCGCTGTTATAAGAGACCTTCATGACTGGCCGCGGATTATAAGTAATAGCAGAGAATGGGGAACTTACTGCCCCCAGGACTTATCACCGTCAGGCGATCGGTCCCCGGCAGGCATTATTCGCAATAATTGAGGAAGCGCTGGAGCGCATTAGAGAGGTGTTTCTGGCGATGATGGATCCGCCAGAGCGTACGCACCAGACGCGGAAGCGGCACTGCCACTTCGCACAGCGTTCCCGCCTGGAGTTGTTCATCAATCACGCGTCGTGACAGACAGCTAATGCCCAGCCCATGACGAACGGCATGCTTGATGGCTTCGGAGTTTCCCAGCTCCATCGCCATTTCAAATTTGGGCAGGTGCGACAACAGCAGATAATCGACAATTTCGCGCGTCCCGGAACCGCGTTCGCGCAGGATCCAGGGGGCGGCTGCGAGCTGTTCAAGCGTCACCGGTCCCTGCGCCAGCGGTGAAGATGGTGCGGCGAAGACCACCAGTTCATCTTCCAGCCACGGCTCCGAGATGATCTCCGTATTGTGACACGGCCCTTCGATAAGCCCAATGTCGACCCGAAAATCGAGCACCGCTGTAATCACATCCTGACTGTTGCCGACGCTAAGTTCCAGCGGCAGCGCTGGAAAATCGCGACGATAACGGGCAATCACCCCCGGAAGGATATAGTTGCCGATGGTGCTGCTGGCATACACGCGTATCGCGCCGTTGTCTTCGCGGAACAACTGCTCAATCTCCACCGCCTGCTCCAGCAACGCCAGCGCCCGCGGGTAAAGCAAGCGCCCGTGCTCATTCACCACCAGCCGTTTGCCTACGCGGTCGAAAAGCTGAACGCCCAGTTGACCTTCCAGATCGGTCAGCGCCGCGCTGACTGCCGATTGCGACAGCGCCAGCATCACCGATGCCTGCGTTGTTGAGCCGCTTTTCAAAACTTCGGTGAAGACTTCGAGTTGCCGCAGGGTGATGTGCATGGTCGCTTACCACTTATAAAGATTAATTATAAATATATAATCAATTTTATTTTTAAGCCAGTTCGCCGTAACCTTTTGCCCATAAAAGAGGAGAAGGCAATGACAGAACTCACCTTAACGAATCATCGTCGAACAATGTGGCATTTTATTCCGGGGCTTGCCCTGAGTGCAGTGATTACCGGAGTCGCCTTATGGGGCGGGTCCATTCCCGCCGTGGCAGGTGCCGGATTCAGCGCCCTCACCTTAGCGATTTTATTGGGGATGGTGATCGGTAACACCGTCTATCCCCAAATCTGGAAAAGCTGCGACGGCGGCGTCCTGTTTGCCAAACAACATTTATTGCGCCTGGGGATCATTCTCTACGGCTTTCGCCTCACCTTCGCGCAAATTGCTGACGTAGGTGTCAGCGGCATTCTGATCGACATCCTGACGCTGTCCAGCACCTTTATGCTGGCGTGCTTTCTGGGGCAAAAAGTCTTTGGGCTGGATCGCCAGACCAGTTGGCTGATCGGCGCGGGTAGCAGCATTTGCGGCGCGGCGGCGGTACTGGCGACGGAACCGGTTGTGAAAGCTGAAGCCAGCAAAGTCACGGTTGCCGTCGCAACGGTCGTGATCTTCGGGACGATGGCGATTTTCCTCTACCCGGCGATGTATCCGCTGCTGGCGCACTGGTTTAGTCCGGAAACCTACGGCATCTTCATTGGCTCCACCATGCATGAAGTTGCTCAGGTTGTGGCGGCAGGACACGCGATTAACCCGGACGCCGAAAACGCAGCGGTGATTGCCAAAATGCTGCGCGTCATGATGCTGGCTCCGTTCCTCATCTTTATGGCCGCTCGCGTTAAGCAACTGTCACCGGCCAACGGTAGGGAAAAAAGCAAAATCACCATTCCGTGGTTTGCCATCCTGTTCATTGTGGTCGCCATTTTCAACTCGTTCCACCTGCTACCGCAGGCGGTGGTGAACATGCTGGTCACACTGGATACGGTCCTGCTGGCTATGGCAATGGCGGCACTGGGGCTGACGACGCATGTCAGCGCGCTGAAGAAAGCCGGGGCGAAACCGCTGTTGATGGCACTGGTGCTGTTCATCTGGCTGATTGTCGGCGGTGGCGTGATTAACGTCCTGGTCCAGCACGTTATTGCATAATTCACTACATCCCGACCCTGTTAACCCGCTATGATTGGCAAGATTCAATTTTCGGATACACAAATCCGCCAGGCCACATCTGGTGGGTTAACAGGAGTCTTTAATGAAATACATCGGAGCACACGTCAGCGCAGCTGGCGGGCTGGCAAATGCCGCAATTCGCGCCGCTGAAATCGAGGCAACCGCGTTTGCACTCTTTACTAAAAATCAGCGTCAATGGCGCGCCGCCCCTCTTACCGCGCAAATCATCGATGACTTTAAAGCCGCCTGTGAGCAATACCACTTCACATCCGCTCAAATCCTGCCGCACGATAGCTATCTGATCAACCTGGGCCACCCGGTCGGCGAGGCGCTGGAAAAATCCCGCGCGGCTTTTCTTGATGAAATGCAGCGTTGTGAACAACTCGGCTTATCTCTGCTTAACTTCCATCCAGGCAGCCACCTGATGCAAATTTCGGAAGACGAGTGTCTGGCAAAGATTGCTGAGTCAATCAACATCACACTCGCCCAGACCGAAGGGGTGACTGCGGTGATTGAAAATACTGCCGGTCAGGGCAGCAACCTCGGATTCAAATTCGAGCACCTTGCCGCCATCATCGATGGTGTAGAAGACAAATCACGCGTCGGCGTTTGCATTGACACCTGCCACGCTTTCGCCGCGGGTTACGACTTGCGTTCCGCCGCCGAATGCGAAAAAACCTTTGCCGAATTCGAGCGCATCGTCGGTTTCCAGTACCTGCGCGGTATGCACCTGAACGATGCCAAGAGTGCCTTTGGCAGCCGGGTCGACCGTCACCACAGTCTGGGCGAAGGCAACATTGGTCATGACGCGTTCCGCTGGATCATGCAGGACGCCCGTTTCGACGGCATTCCGCTGGTGCTGGAAACCATCAATCCCGACATCTGGGCAGAAGAGATCGCGTGGCTGAAAGCGCAGCAAACTGAAAAGGCGGTTGCGTAATCATGAACGACAGGGAAAAACAGATACTCAAAATTCTGCGCCGCAACCCGCTGATTCAGCAAAACGAAATCGCTGATATTTTGCAGATCAGCCGTTCACGCGTCGCCGCGCACATCATGGACCTGATGCGTAAAGGGGCAATCAAAGGAAAAGGTTACATTCTTACCGAACAGGCCTATTGCGTGGTGGTAGGGGCGATTAACATGGATATTCGTGGGATGGCGGATATCCACTACCCGCAGGCCGCCTCTAACCCAGGCAGTATCCACTGTTCTGCGGGTGGCGTCGGGCGCAACATTGCCCATAACCTCGCCCTGCTGGGTCGTGATGTGCATCTGATTTCCGCTGTCGGCAGTGATTTTTACGGCGAGACGTTGCTGGAACAAACACGCCAGGCAGGCGTCAATATCTCCAGTTGCATTCGCCTGCACGGGCATAACACCTCAACTTATCTCTCCATCGCCAATCAGCAAGAAGAGACGGTGCTGGCAATTAATGATACCCATATCCTGCAACAGCTGACGCCGCAGTTGCTGAACAGCTCGCGGGATTTAATCCGTCACGCCGGAGTGGTGCTGGCGGACTGCAACCTGACGCCGGAAGCCATCGAATGGGTCTTTACGGTTGCTGATGATATTCCGGTATTTATTGATACCGTTTCCGAGTTCAAAGCGACGAAGGTGAAAACCTGGTTTACGCGCATCCATACGCTGAAACCGACACAAAAAGAGCTGGAGATCTTATGGGGTCACCCCATCAACAGCGATGCCGATCGACTCAGCGCGGTGAATGCCCTTCATCAACAGGGCATTCAACAGATTTTTGTCTGTCTGGAAGATGAGTCAGTCTTTTGTAGCGAGAAAGATGGTGAGCAATTCTTGCTCACGCCGCCCGCGCATACGGTGGTCGACAGCTTCGGTGCCGATGACGGTTTTATGGCCGGACTGATCTATTGCTTTCTGGAAGGGAGCGATTTTCGCGAAAGCGCGAATTTCGCAATGGCCTGTGCGGCCCTGTCACGCGCCAGCGTCAGTATCAACAACCCCACCCTTTCCGCTGATAACGCGCTGTATCTGTTAAAAACAAGCCAGTGAAAACGGCTTATCCGGCCCAGGGTCGGTCCCCTGACCGGATAAGCCATCAGCCACGCTACGCCAGTCCAATAAAGAACCCGGCAATGGTCGCACTCATCAGGTTAGAGAGCGTGGCTGCCGCCAGCGCCCGCATACCCAACTGGGCGATTTCCGGCGCGCGCTGAGGCGAAATAGCCGAGAACGCCCCGACCACTACGCCAATGGAACCAAAGTTAGCAAACCCACACAGCGCAAAAGAGATGATGGCGATGGTTTTCACATCCAGGGTGCCGCCATCCTGCAAATAAGGCGACAGGTTGAGGTAAGCGACAAATTCGTTGATTGCCAGCTTCTGCCCAATCAGGCTCCCTGCCAGGGTGGCATCGCTCCAGTCAACGCCCATGATCCACGCCAGTTGGGCTAACACCCAGCCGAAGATCCCTTCAAGCGTCGCATGCCCATAGCCGAACCAGCCGCCAATTCCGCCGATAATACCGTTAAGCAGCGCGATAATTGCGACAAATGCCATGACCACCGTTGCCACGCCTGCGGCAATTTTCAGCCCGGTCATCGCACCGCTTGCCGCGGCTTCGATAATGCTTTTCGGTGGCGTCTCGGTGAAAGAGAGGTTTTCGAAAGTGACTTTTGACTCTTCCGTTGCCGGACTCAGAATACGCGCAAACAGGATCCCGCCAGGAATCGCCATCAGCGAGGCCGCCAGCAGATAATCAATCGGCACGCCCATACCGGCGTAGCCAATCATCATCGAGCCCGCAATCGAGGCCATCCCGCTACAGATCGCGGTAAACAGTTCATTGCGATTCAGGCGGTCAATAAACGGCTTCACAATCGCCGGGATCTCGTTTTGCCCGAGGAAAATCGTTGTGACCGCAACGAACGATTCAATCTTACTGATATTCAGGGCCTTCTGGAAAATCCCGCCCAGGATGCGAATCAGCAGTCCCATCACGCCAATGTAGTACAACAGGCTGATAAGCGCGGTGACAAAAATGATCGCCGGGAGCACGCGGAAGGCGAAGATAAAACCGGCACCATCAAACAGCACATCCATTTTTGGCCCAACCAGAGAGCCAAAAATAAAGGCACTGCCCGCGTCACTGTAAGACATAACTTTATGCACGCCCAGCGCCGCCTGTTCAACCAGCCATTTGCCCGGCGGGAAATAGAGCATGATCCCGCCAATCGCAATTTGCAGCACCAGCGCTGCGCCCACGGTACGTAAGCTGATGTGTTTTTTATTCACTGACAGTAAGTATGCGATCACCAGCAGTACCGCCATACCCACAACACTTCTCATTATATCCATAATGATTTCCCTTCATGCCAGGAAACCCGGCGCGAGGCCAGGTTTTGGTGGTTTCGGGCGACCGCACGCTGCCCGTTCGTTTCGATCAGGCGAGGCGTTGATATTCCTTCGCTATCTCGCAGGCCAGTACGGCGTTGTTAAACACCAGTTGGATGTTGGACTTCAGGCTGTCGCCTCCGGTTAATTCAGCAACGCGCGCCAGCAGGAAAGGCGTGCTCTCTTTACCGATAACGCCCTGCTCTTCCGCTTCCCGGACGGCCTGGTCAATCGCCGCATTGATTTTCTCTTCCGCCATGGCGTAGGTTTCCGGGATTGGATTGGCGACCACCAGACCTCCGTTCAGGCCGGTTTGCCATTTCACTGCCATCGCCCGGGCAATTTCCTTCGCGCTGTCGAGACGAATGCTGACCTCAAACGGACTGGTACGGCAGAAAAATGCCGGTAACGCAGTGGTCTGATATCCAATTAACGGCACACCAAACGTTTCTAAATATTCAGTGGTTAAACCTAAATCGAGAATAGATTTCGCACCGGCACAAACCACGGTTACATTGGTATGAGCCAGTTCCTGAAGATCGGCGGAAATATCAAACGTATGTTCCGCACCGCGATGAACGCCGCCAATACCCCCGGTAGCAAAAACGTGAATACCCGCAAGGGCGGCAATAATCATGGTTGAAGCAACCGTGGTCGCGCCATTTTTTCCGGCGGCTACCACAAACGGTAAATCACGACGACTGACTTTAGTTACGCTATGTCCTTCGCGACCTAATAATTCAATTTCTTCTTTACTCAGGCCGACTTTCATTACTCCGCCAATAATGGCAATCGTTGCCGGCACAGCACCGTGCTTACGAATAGTTTCTTCGACTTCAATTGCCGTCTGCGCATTTTGTGGAAAAGGCATACCGTGAGAAATAATTGTCGATTCAAGCGCAACAATCGGTTTTTTACTGTTAATAGCGTCCTGGACTTCTGGCGAAATATGCAGTAATTCAGAGGAAATCGTTAATTCAGACATTCTGTGTTCTCCACAAGGGTTTTAACGTTCGCAACAGATAATTCAGGGTTATTGGTATATTCACTGGCCAGCGCCATTGAGGAACAACCCTGTGCAAATCGAATAGAATCAATGAAGGGCATGCCTTCAACCCAGCAGGAAGCGAGTCCCGCCATCATGGCATCTCCCGCTCCGGTAACGTTAACGACATGGGTTTTTATCGGTAGCGACCAGCCGCTCTCACCGTCTTTTTCACTGTAATAGACCCCATCGCCCCCCATGCTGAGTACCAGACGGTGCAAGCCACGCGTATGGAACCAGGCAGCGACTTTCGCAACATCTTCGCGCCCTGAAAGCGCAATGCCGCTGAGAGTTTCCGCCTCAAGACGATTAGGTTTGAGGGTATGAATTTGGGCCAGACGCTCGCGGATCTTGACGCATTTCCACGCCGATACCGGGTCAACAAACACCGGTACATCCCCCACGTTATCCAGTAACCAGGCCAGCGTCTGTTCACTAATATTACAATCTGCCACAATGACACGGGCACCCCGGATAAAATCGAGATGCTGCGCCAGAAACGCCGCCGAAATATGTTCGGTAATGCTCATGTCATTGATTGCCACCAGCATTTCACCGGTATTATCGAGAAGCGATAAATAACTTGAGGTGTTCTCACCGGCAACAATCAGGCAATTATCCACATGCACGCCTGACTGATTCGTCTGTGCCAATAACGATTGGCCATAGAAATCATTGCCAACCGCCGTCATTAACCAGGAATTTTTCCCGAGCAATGCAAGATTGTGAGCGATATTGCGACCAACCCCGCCGGGTGTAAATTTAATTTTCCCCGGATTTGAGTCCGCATAATTCAAGGAAGCATGCGAATATCCTGCAACGTCCATATTGGCGGAACCAATCGTGATGATGTATTCCTTTTCTCGCATAGCACATCTCCTGGTACGAAAATACCATGACTTTGAGATTGTTAAGACTATTCACGGCTCAAACGACTTATTAGAGCACATGTTTATATTCAAACATGTGTTTATAGTAAGCCTGTTTTTATGAAAGTAAACGCACTGGCAAGAGCAAAAACCGCCAGATATGAACAGAATCACAATTTTTTATAGATACAGTTTGCAAGCGAGGAAATATTTGAGAGGAAGGACACAAAACGAAGATAAAAAAAGGGCAGAGAACTCTCTGCCCTGGTGTGAAATGATGACTTTATGCCGCTTTGGCGACGGCATCTTCTTCCGGACGTTTCAGGAAGGCATAGGCCAGACCCGCAACCAGCGTACCGGCGACAATGGCAATCAGGTATCCCAACACCGGGGTAATCGCCCCTGGGATCAGCAGAACAAACAGACCACCATGCGGTGCCATCAGTTTCGCCCCAACCGCCATTGAGATCGCCCCCGTCAGCGCGCCGCCAACGATACAGCACGGCAGAACACGCATCGGGTCGCGCGCGGCGAAAGGAATGGCTCCTTCGGTGATAAAGCACAGACCCAGTACCAGCGCCGCTTTACCCCCTTCCTGCTGCGCCTTGTCGAACTTACGACGCGCAACAATGGTTGCCAGACCCAGCGCCAGCGGTGGCACCATGCCTGCCGCCATAATAGCCGCCATTGGCGCGTAGGTTTGTGTACTCAGCAAACCGACGCCAAACGCGTATGCCGCCTTGTTAACCGGCCCCCCCATGTCGGTACACATCATCCCACCGAGGATCGCACCCAGCAGCACCGCATTCGCCGTCCCCATGGTTTGCAGCCAGTGCGTTAACCCTTCGAGGATCCCGGCGACCGGTTTACCGATGAGGTAGATCATAGCCAGACCCACCACGAGGCTGGAAATCAGCGGAATAATCAGGATCGGTTTCAGCGCTTCCATACTCTGCGGCAGCTTCAACTTCGTGCTGATGGCCTTCGCCACATAGCCTGCAAGGAAGCCCGCAATGATCCCGCCAATAAAGCCAGAACCCGTGCTGACGGCGAGCATACCGCCGATAAGACCTGGCGTCAGACCCGGACGGTCAGCAATCGAGAAAGCAATGTAGCCCGCCAGAACCGGCACCATCAGCGCAAAGGCTGAACCGCCGCCAATTTGCATCAGCGCGGCCGCCAGTGTCCCTTCGACTTTAAACGCTTCGATACCAAAGGCGAAGGAAAGCGCGATACACAGACCGCCGGCAACCACCATCGGCAGCATGTATGACACGCCCGTCAGCAGGTGGCGATACGCGCCAGCACTCTCTTTTTTCCCTTCATTCGCCGCAGCCTGCGCTTTGCCGGCGGGCTCATATACCACGGCTTGCGCCACGGCGTTATCCAGTTCCTGCGCGGTTTTCTTCAGCGCCAGACCGGTAGAGGTACGGTACATGGGTTTACCAGCAAATTTCGCCAGATCCACTTCAATATCTGCCGCCACAATCACCAGATCCGCCTGGGCCACTTCTTCCGGTGTAATGGCATTGCCAGCGCCCACAGAACCGCGGGTTTCGACTTTCACCCACCAGCCGCGTTTTTTCGCTTCGGTTTCGATCGCTTCCGCCGCCATAAAGGTATGTGCTACGCCGGTTGGGCATGCCGTCACGGCCACGACGCGTTTCGGACCGCTGGTTGTGGCAACAGGCGCTACAGCAACCGGTGCGCTGTAAGGCTTCGCGTGACCCTTGGCTTCGCTAAGAAATAGCTCAGGGTGCGCCACCGCCCGGGCAATATCACCCAGCCAGACTTTTTTGCCGTTCAACGCGTTGTCATTAGGGATGGCATCGGCCAGTACGATCGCCAGTTCAGCGTCATTTGGATTGTCGATGATATCCAGATTTGCTTTATGCGCCGCCGCACCGAGCAGAGTTTTCGCCATGTAAGCGCGAGCCTGCCCGAGGTTAGCGTCAATAATCAGCAGCGTTTTCATTATGCCTCTCCTGCTGTCAGTTAAACGGTTGTAAGTCGACACGCGACATCATTGCGGCCAACTGAGGACGATCGGTAATACCGACATTGCTCTGACTGACTGCCAGCGCAGCAACGGCTGTCGCCAGACGCAGCGTATGTTCGCTGGATTCACGCATCAGCAGACCGTAAATCAGGCCGCCAACCATCGAATCCCCGGCGCCTACGGTGCTGACCACGTCAACCGAAGGCGGTTTGGCGAGCCATTCTCCCGAGGCGTTCACCCACAGCGCGCCTTCTGCTCCCAGGGAGATCACCACATGTGCGATACCCTGTTCACGTAACGCATGCGCCGCCTCAATCACATCTTTCATTTCTGGCAGCTTGCGGCCTGCCCAGATTTCCAGTTCACGGCGGTTCGGTTTCACCAGCCACGGCGCGGCTTTTAGTCCTGCAACCAGGGCTTCACGACTACTATCAAAGATAATGCATGGACACTGACTGCGCAGACGCGTCATCCAGTCGGTGAAGGCTTCCGGACTCACGCCGGATGGCAGACTGCCGCTGACGCACACCATGTCAAACTGACCCAACCAGCTCAGGGAATCATTAACAAAACGCTCCCAGTCGGCAGGCGTGACCTCAAAACCGGAGAAGTTGAAGTCGGTGACTTCACCGTCTTTTTCCGTCAGCTTGACGTTGATGCGGGTACGCCCCTGCACCACCTGAAAACGGTTAGCAATTCCCAGTTCGCTGAACAACTGCTGAAAACCGTCCTGGTTATCTTTGCCGAGGAAACCGCCGACCGTCACGTCGATCCCGAGATCCTTCAGCACTTTGGCGACGTTGATCCCTTTCCCCGCCGCGTGCAGACCGGTCGTTTTTACCAGGTTAACTTCACCGCGCTCAATTTCAGGACAGAACCCCACCAGATCGTAGGCCGGGTTTAGCGTGATGGTCGCAACACGTCTGCTCATTACGCGCCCTCCCCAAGACCGGCAGCGATGGCATCGCCAATCGCTTTCAGCGCCTGTTCAGCATCAGCCCCCTGCGCCGTAAAGCGCAGGCGATGTCCTTTCTTCACGCCCAGCGCCACCACTTTCATCAGACTACGTCCATTTGCCGGTTTGCCGGTTCCATCAAGGTTTGCCACGGTAATTTCACTGTTGAATTGTTTAATCGTATTGACCAGCATGGTCCCCGGACGGGCATGCAGGCCGTGCTCATTGCGGACCACAAACTCGGCGTTCAGCACATCATCAGTCAGTGCGTCATCGCTGGTCAGCAGTGCCAGGACAGTCGCCGTGTCGGCGTTTAGCAGACGGTCAGCTTTCGTCTCCAGCAGCAGATCGCCCAGACGCTTCAGCACGGCGACGGGCTGGTCGTCAGCCATGGCAACGGTCACTAGCAGCGCCGCTTTTTCGCCCTGTACGTCAAAAGCATTTACCGCACGACTCACCGCCACGGCGCTGCGCAGGTTGCCTTCAGCACTGTCGCTGAGCCAGATCCCCTGCCCCAGGTTCATCGGCTGTTCGTTAATCACTTTCGCGACAAACGCCGCATCTACGGCGCCAGCCTCTTTCAGACGTGCCGCATTCAGCGCCTGCAACGTCACTAAATCGGTCGCGACGACATCCAGCATCAGCGTGTCGTTGTCGAGCTTCAGCTGCTCACTCTGCTTTTCGCCCATCAACAACGCACGCAGTTCTTCAGCCGTGGTCGCTGACTTAAGCTGTTCAGCTACGGAGTCATCGCTCAGCACGTGCGTCAGCTGACGCAGCAGACCAAGGTGCTCATCGGAGCTGGCGGCGATGCCAATCGCCAC
>NZ_JBFWLF010000108.1:0-13282 GCF_050252275.1 Citrobacter sp.
CCCATACGGCGCTGAGCTGGGGCGTCTGGTTCTTAGGCATGCTGCCGCTGAGCATTCTGCTGGTTCTGTTGGTGCCGTGGCTCGCCTATGTGCTATATCCGCCCGTGCTGAAGTCGGGCGATCAGGTGCCACGCTGGGCGGAATCGGAACTCAAAGAGATGGGGCCGCTCTGCTCACGTGAGAAAAAGATGCTGGTGCTGATGGTAGGCGCCCTGGTGCTGTGGATCTTCGGTGGGGACTACATCGATGCCGCGATGGTCGGTTACAGCGTCGTTGCCCTGATGCTGGTGCTGCGCATCATCTCCTGGGATGACATCGTCAGTAATAAATCGGCGTGGAACGTCTTCTTCTGGCTGGCCTCGCTTATCACCCTCGCAACCGGACTGAACAACACCGGCTTTATCACCTGGTTTGGCAAACTGCTGGCCAGCGGATTGAGCGGCTACTCACCGGTGATGGTGATGATCGCGCTGATTGTGGTGTTCTGGCTGTTGCGTTACTTCTTTGCCAGCGCCACGGCGTATACGTCCGCGCTGGCACCGATGATGATCGCCGCCGCGCTGGCGATGCCGGAAATTCCCTTACCGATCTTCTGCCTGATGGTCGGTGCGGCTATTGGTCTGGGCAGCATTCTCACTCCGTATGCGACCGGACCAAGCCCTATCTACTATGGCAGCGGTTATCTGCCGACCGTGGATTACTGGCGGCTGGGGGCAATTTTCGGCCTGATTTTCCTGGTGCTGCTGCTGGCGACCGGGCTTATCTGGATGCCTCTCGTTTTGCTTTAACCCCGTTGGGGCGGCAGGGCTGTCGCCCCTTTTTTTCCATAAGCGTCTCATATGACCGTTTTCCCGCCGCGCTGAGGCATACTTTTTGCTATGCAAACACCCTCACGCTGAGAAGGGAAACGCTCTGGAAACCCTTGCGCACAAGACACCGACACGGGGCTGGCAGGCCGAACTCGACCTGCGGTTTAGCCATACCGCGCACAAAACGGTGCTCACCCGCGCACGCCACGTCGGTCCCCTGACGGTTCAACGGCCATTTTATCCGCAAGACGATGTTTGCCACCTCTATTTACTCCACCCGCCCGGCGGAATTGTCGGCGGTGATGAGCTGCACATTTCCGTCACGCTGGACGAAGACAGTCACGTATTAATCACCATGCCCGGCGCGGGTAAGTTTTATCGTAGCGCAGGCCCACAGGCGTGCCTGCATCAGACGTTCACGCTGGCCCCAAACGCGACGCTGGAATGGCTGCCGCAGGATACGATCCTGTTCCCCGGCGCTAACGCCAGCCTCCGCTCCGTATTTCATCTCACCGCTGAAAGCCGCCTGCTGGGCTGGGATCTGCTCTGCCTCGGGAGACCGGTTATGCAAGAAACGTTCAGCCACGGCACGCTGCATAACCGTCTGGAGATCTGGCGCGACGGGCAGCCGCTGCTCATTGAACGCCTGACGCTGAGGGATGGGGATCTCTCGGCCATCGCCAGCCAGCCGTGGTGCGGTACCCTGCTCTGCTATCCGGCTACGGAACAGATGCTCGACGGTGCGCGGGAACGTCTTGCTCCGCTCGGTGATTATGCCGGGGCAACGCTCGTCGACTCACTGCTGACGGTTCGTTTTCTGGCTGACGACAACCTGATTGTTCAGCGCGTCATGCGCGAAATCTGGCAGTTTTTACGCCCGCTGTTAACCCAAAAGCCACCGCACCTGCCGCGCATCTGGCAAACCTGAGAGACGCTTATGGAACTGACCCCCAGAGAAAAAGACAAACTGTTGCTCTTTACCGCCGCGCTGGTCGCAGAACGCCGACTGGCGCGGGGTCTGAAACTGAACTACCCGGAATCGGTGGCGCTCATCAGCGCATTCATCATGGAAGGCGCGCGCGACGGTAAAAGCGTCGCCTCGTTGATGGAAGATGGCCGCCACGTTCTGAACCGTGAGCAGGTGATGGAAGGCGTTCCGGAAATGATCCCGGACATCCAGGTGGAAGCGACCTTTCCGGACGGTTCGAAGCTGGTCACCGTTCACAGCCCGATCGTCTAAGGAGAACCCATGATTCCAGGCGAATACCGGATCGCAGCGGGAAACATTGCGATCAACGCAGGGCGCGAAACGCGCACGATCGTGATAGAAAACCATGGCGATCGCCCTATTCAGGTGGGGTCGCACTACCACTTTTACGAGGTCAACCCGGCGCTCCGCTTTTCCCGCGAATCCGCGCTGGGTTTTCGGCTGAATATTCCGGCGGGAACGGCGGTACGTTTTGAACCGGGCCAAAAGCGAGAAGTCGAACTGGTTCGAGTGGCGGGCGCACAGCGTATTGTTGGCTTTCGCGGCGACGTCATGGGTGCGCTGGAGGTGAAGCATGGCTGAGATTTCCCGGCAGGCTTACGCCGACATGTTCGGCCCGACCACCGGCGATAAAGTGCGTCTGGCGGACACGGATCTGTGGATCGAAGTGGAAAACGACCTCACCACCTATGGCGAAGAGGTGAAATTCGGCGGCGGCAAAGTGATCCGCGATGGCATGGGCCAGGGACAGATGCCGTCTCAGGAATGCGTGGACCTGGTGATCACCAACGCGCTGATCGTCGATCACTGGGGGATCATCAAAGCGGATATCGGCATTAAAGACGGCAGGATCTTTGCCATCGGCAAAGCCGGGAATCCGGATATTCAGCCTGACGTAACGATCCCGATCGGCGTCGCCACCGAAGCGATCGCCGGTGAAGGCAAGATCGTGACCGCAGGCGGCGTGGATACCCATATTCACTGGATCTGCCCGCAACAGGCGGAAGAGGCGCTGGTCTCCGGCGTGACGACAATGATTGGCGGCGGTACCGGACCGGCAGCCGGCACCAACGCCACCACCTGCACGCCGGGGCCGTGGTACATCGCCCGGATGCTACAGGCGGCGGATACGCTGCCCGTCAATATCGGTCTGCTGGGCAAAGGCAATGGCTCCCACCCCGATGCACTGCGCGAGCAGGTTGCCGCCGGTGCCATCGGCCTGAAAATTCACGAAGACTGGGGCGCGACGCCTGCGGCTATCGACTGTGCGCTAACCGTGGCCGATGAGATGGACATTCAGGTGGCGCTGCACAGCGATACTCTGAACGAGTCAGGCTTTGTCGAAGATACGCTGGCGGCGATTGGCGATCGTACCATCCACACCTTTCACACCGAAGGGGCCGGCGGCGGGCATGCGCCAGATATCATCACCGCCTGCGCGCATCCGAATATCCTGCCCTCCTCCACTAACCCGACGCTGCCCTATACCGTCAATACCATTGATGAACACCTCGACATGCTGATGGTTTGCCATCATCTCGATCCGGATATTGCCGAAGACGTGGCCTTTGCCGAATCACGGATCCGTCGGGAGACCATCGCCGCCGAAGATGTGTTACACGATATTGGCGCGTTTTCTCTGACCTCATCGGATTCACAGGCGATGGGGCGCGTGGGAGAAGTGATCCTGCGCACCTGGCAGGTGGCACACCGGATGAAGGTCCAGCGCGGTCCGTTGGCCGAGGAGACGGGGGAGAACGATAATCTGCGCGTGAAGCGCTATATCGCCAAGTACACCATTAACCCGGCACTGACCCACGGTATCGCTCACGAAGTCGGCTCCATTGAAGCCGGAAAGCTGGCGGATCTGGTGCTCTGGTCACCGGCCTTTTTCGGCGTGAAGCCTGCAACGATCGTGAAAGGCGGCATGATCGCCTGCGCACCAATGGGGGACATCAATGCTTCCATCCCCACGCCGCAACCGGTGCATTACCGCATGATGTTTGGCGCGCTCGGCGCGGCGCGTCATCATTCCCGGCTGACCTTTCTGTCGCAGGCGGCGGTGGAAAACGGTGTCGCACAGCAGCTCAATTTGCAAAGCCAAACCGCCGTGGTGAAAGGCTGCCGGACGGTGAAAAAAGCCGACATGATCCACAACAGCCTGCAACCGACTATCACCGTGGATGCCCAGACCTACGAGGTCCGCATCGACGGCGAACTCATTACCAGCGACCCCGCTGACGTTCTGCCGATGGCGCAACGTTACTTTTTATTTTGAGGAGCCGAGATGCTGTTATTGACGCAACGCGTTGACACCCCAGCGCACATCACCGCCACGCTGACGCTGCCGATTGATATCCGCGTGAAGAGCCGGGCGAAAGTACAGCTCAATGACGGGCGCGAGGCGGGGCTGATGCTGCCCCGAGGCTTGCTGCTGCGCGGCGGTGATTGCCTGAGCACTGAAGATGGCACGGAGGTGGTAGAAATTATCGCTGCCAGCGAAGCGGTATCGGTGGTGCGTTGCACCGATCCGTTCCTGCTTGCGAAAGCCTGCTACCACCTCGGCAACCGTCACGTCCCACTGCAAATTTTGCCGGACGAACTGCGCTATCACCACGATCACGTTCTGGACACCATGCTGCGCCAGTTCAGGTTAGAGGTGACCTTTGCCCATCTGCCGTTTGAGCCCGAGGCCGGGGCGTATGCCGGTGAATCCCACGGCCATCACCACAGCCATGCGCACTGATGCGTGACGCACAACAGCAGTTGCGTTTGCTGCAACTCGCCAGCAGCAGCCTGCCGGTGGGCTCGTTTACCTGGTCCCAGGGGCTGGAGTGGGCGGTTGAAACCGGCTGGGTGAACAGCGTTGACACCTTCGAATGCTGGCAAACCCGACAGATGGAAAATAACGTTTTCACCGTCGACCTGCCGCTGTTTGCCCGTCTGTATCACGCCTGTGAGCAGGATGATATTGACGCCGCACGCCGCTGGACCGCGTATCTGCTGGCCTGCAGGGAAACCCGCGAGCTGCGGGAAGAAGAACGTAGCCGGGGTGTCGCGTTCACCCGACTGGTGGTCGACTGGCAGCCAGAGTGCCCGCAGCAATGGCGCGCACGTTTTGCCGACAGTCAGCTCTGCGGTATGGCCTGGCTCGGCGTGCAGTGGCGCATTCCGCTGCATGACCTGGCGTTAACGCTCGGCTACAGCTGGATCGAGAGCGCCGTGATGGCCGGCGTCAAGCTGGTGCCGTTTGGCCAACAGGCCGCGCAACGGCTGATTATTTCACTTTGCGCGCAATACGCCAAAGGCATGGCGCAAGCGCTGGCGTGTCCGGACGACCGTCTGGGTTCCGCCACGCCGCTGGCGGCCATCGCCTCTGCACGCCATGAAACCCAATATTGCCGTTTATTTCGCTCCTGAGGAGAGACAATGAGTGAGTACAAACATCCCCTGCGCGTTGGCGTAGGCGGCCCGGTCGGTTCCGGTAAAACCGCCCTGCTGGAAGCGTTATGCAAAGCAATGCGCGATCACTGGCAACTGGCGGTGGTCACCAACGATATCTACACCAAAGAGGATCAGCGGATTCTCACCGAAGCGGGCGCACTGGCGCCGGAACGTATTGTCGGTGTAGAAACCGGCGGCTGTCCGCACACCGCCATCCGCGAAGACGCCTCGATGAATCTGGCTGCGGTGGAAGCATTAAGCGAAAAATTTGGCAATCTGGATTTGATTTTTGTCGAGAGCGGCGGCGACAACCTGAGTGCTACCTTCAGCCCGGAGCTGGCGGATCTGACGATCTATGTGATCGACGTCGCCGAAGGGGAAAAGATCCCGCGCAAGGGCGGACCCGGGATCACCAAATCGGATTTCCTGGTGATCAACAAAACCGATCTCGCCCCCTATGTCGGCGCGTCGCTGGAGGTGATGGAACGCGATACGTTGCGCATGCGCGGCGAGCGCCCGTGGACATTTACCAATTTGAAATCGGGTGACGGTCTGGCGACGATTATTGCGTTTCTGGAAGACAGAGGAATGTTGCGGGTGTAATGCGGTGTATTGCTGAGTGGCGGCTTCGCCTGGCCCGGCCTGCGGTCTTGTCGATCCGGTAAATGCAGAGAATAGATTCGTAGGCCCGGTAAGCGTAGCGCCACCGGGCAGGACAAACCCTACTTAAGCTGCTGGCAGTTCCGCCAACGGCCAGCGTGGACGCACGGTCACGCCGAGATCCGCCGTAGCGCCCGCTTTAAAGCGCACCATACCGGCATAGGCAATCATCGCCCCGTTATCGGTGCAAAATTCCGGACGGGCATAAAACACCTCACCACGACGTTTTTGCATCATCTCCGCCAGCTTCGCGCGCAGCGTGCGGTTGGCGCTGACGCCGCCTGCCATCACCAGACGCTTAAAGCCGGTCTGATCCAGCGCACGTTTACACTTGATCATCAGCGTATCCACCACCGCGTCTTCAAACGCCCGGGCGATATCGGCACGGGTTTGATCATCGCCGCCGTTATTGCGGATAGTATTTGCCGCAAAGGTTTTCAGCCCGGAGAAGCTGAAATCCAGCCCCGGGCGATCGGTCATGGGCCGTGGGAAAACAAAACGTCCAGCGGTGCCCTGCGACGCCATTTTCGACAGCATCGGACCACCTGGATAGTCAAGCCCCAGCAGTTTGGCGGTTTTATCGAACGCTTCACCGGCGGCATCATCAATCGACTCACCCAGCAGTTCATACTGTCCGACACCAGTCACGCTGATAAGCTGGGTATGTCCCCCCGACACCAACAGCGCCACGAAGGGGAATTCCGGCGGGTTATCTTCCAGCATTGGCGCCAGCAGATGTCCTTCCATGTGGTGTACGGGGATAGCGGGCACATTCCACGCAAACGCCAGAGAACGACCGACGGTTGCACCGACCAGCAGCGCGCCAACCAGACCCGGTCCTGCGGTATACGCCACCGCATCAATCTCTTTTGCACTCAGTCCCGCCTCTTTCAGCGCCGCCTGGATCAACGGCACCGTTTTGCGGACATGATCGCGGGAGGCCAGTTCAGGCACGACCCCGCCGTAGTCAGCATGTAATTTCACCTGACTATACAATTGGTTGGCTAACAGACCTTTTTCATCGTCGTAAATGGCGATGCCGGTTTCATCGCAGGATGTTTCAATTCCCAGTACACGCATGACTTGTTTCTACCTCACTTTATTACCGCGCAGTGTAGGTCGAATGCGGGGAGATGTATACCCTCACTCCCGATTTCGTGTATACTCTCCCCCCTTATAAAAGTCCCTTTCAAAATCGCATCGGTGCTTTACAAAGCAGCAGCAATTGCAGTAAAATTCCGCACCATTTTGAAATAAGCTGGCGCTGATGCCAGCGGCAAACCGAATTTATTAAAGGTGAGAGTTACATGCCGGTAATTAAAGTACGTGAAAACGAGCCGTTCGACGTAGCACTGCGTCGCTTCAAGCGTTCCTGCGAGAAAGCAGGCGTTCTGGCGGAAGTTCGTCGTCGTGAGTTCTATGAAAAACCGACTACCGAACGTAAACGCGCTAAAGCTTCTGCTGTGAAACGTCACGCGAAGAAACTGGCTCGCGAAAACGCACGCCGCACTCGTCTGTACTAATCTCTGTCGGGGGCTGAGGCTCTCGATTCAGACCGAGTTGTAGTTGTAAGGCCGTGCTTCCGAAAGGAATGCGCGGCTTATTTTCGTTTATATACGTCATCATTCAAGCTGCCTCTGCGCTCGCTCACCCCAGTCGCGTACTGATGTACGTTCCTGAGGATTCGCTCTTTTGCCGCCTTGATGCAACCTGAATGATTTTGTGTATATGAGTCATAAAAAATAAACGGGGCATATGGCTGGACGAATCCCACGCGTATTTATCAATGACCTGCTGGCACGAACCGACATCGTCGATCTCATCGACGCGCGGGTAAAGCTGAAAAAGCAGGGCAAGAATTATCATGCGTGCTGTCCGTTCCATAACGAAAAAACCCCCTCTTTCACCGTAAACGGTGAAAAACAGTTTTATCACTGCTTCGGATGCGGCGCGCACGGCAACGTCATCGACTTCCTGATGAACTACGACAAGCTCGAGTTCGTGGAAACCGTCGAAGAACTGGCGGCCATGCATAATCTTGACGTCCCGTTTGAAGCAGGCACAGGTCCCAGCCAGATAGAGCGCCATCAACGGCAAAGCCTTTATCAACTGATGGATGGCCTGAACACGTTTTATCAGCAATCTCTGATGCAACCCGCCGCTACCCCTGCGCGCCAGTATCTGGAAAAGCGAGGACTCAGTAGTGAAGTGATCGCGCGTTTTGCTATTGGCTTTGCGCCCCCCGGTTGGGACAACGTCCTGAAACGGTTTGGCGGCAATAGCGAAAATCGCCAGTCACTGGTGGATGCGGGCATGTTGGTCACCAACGATCAGGGACGCAGTTACGATCGCTTCCGCGAACGGGTGATGTTCCCCATCCGCGACAAGCGTGGTCGGGTGATAGGTTTTGGTGGTCGTGTGCTGGGTGATGCCCTGCCGAAGTACCTTAACTCCCCGGAAACCGATATTTTCCATAAGGGTCGCCAACTGTATGGCCTTTATGAAGCGCAGCAGGATAACGCCGATCCGCAACGTCTGTTAGTAGTGGAAGGCTATATGGATGTGGTGGCGCTGGCGCAGTATGGCATTAACTATGCCGTGGCTTCGCTGGGTACTTCAACTACCGCCGATCATATCCAGCTCCTGTTCCGCGCCACGAACAACGTCATATGCTGTTATGACGGTGACCGGGCAGGACGAGACGCCGCCTGGCGCGCGCTGGAAACCGCTTTGCCGTACATGACAGATGGTCGTCAGCTACGCTTTATGTTTTTACCTGATGGCGAAGACCCCGATACGCTGGTGCGGAAAGAGGGGAAAGAGGCATTCGAAGCCCGGATGGAGCAGGCCCTGCCGCTCTCCGCGTTTTTGTTTAATAGCCTGCTGCCACAGGTGGACCTGAGCACTCCAGACGGGCGTGCGCAATTGAGTACGCTGGCGCTGCCGCTCATCACACAGGTACCGGGTGAAACGCTGCGCATTTATCTGCGCCAGGAATTGGGAAACAAGCTTGGCATTCTGGATGACAGCCAACTTGAACGATTGATGCCAAAATTGTCTGAAAGTGGGGCTTCCCGACCCGCTCCGCAGCTAAAACGCACGACCATGCGTATACTGATAGGACTGCTGGTGCAAAATCCGGAACTGGCGCCGCTGGTGCCGCCGTTAAGCGGTCTGGATCAGAATAAACTGCCCGGACTTGGTTTATTTGCCGAACTGGTCAACACGTGTTTGTCCCAGCCCGGGCTGACTACCGGACAGCTTTTAGAACACTATCGTGGCACAAATGATGCGGCCACCCTTGAAAAACTGTCGATGTGGGACGATATAGCAGATAAGGATATTGCTGAAAAAACCTTCACCGACTCACTCAACCATATGTTTGATTCGATGCTTGAGCTGCGCCAGGAAGAGCTAATTGCCCGCGAGCGCACACACGGTTTAAGCAACGAAGAACGCCGGGAACTCTGGACATTGAACCAGGAACTGGCGAAGAAATAATTGAAGCAGACAAAATCATTCGAGTTGTATCAAGGCAGCAAGAGAACGCCGCTAGCGCAGAGACAACTTGAAGGATGAACTATTTAACGGCTTAAGTGCCGAATAGCGATCGGGAAGCCCCCGACAGCCGCACTGAGAGGCAGCGGCACAAATATAAGTACGCCCTCGCTTTAAATGTTGGCAGCAACGGCTTGCTGACGCTAATCAAACGAATTAAGTGTGGATACCGTCTTATGGAGCAAAACCCGCAGTCACAGCTGAAGCTTCTTGTCACCCGTGGTAAGGAGCAAGGCTATCTGACCTATGCCGAGGTCAATGACCATCTGCCGGAAGATATCGTCGATTCAGATCAGATTGAAGATATCATCCAAATGATCAACGACATGGGTATTCAGGTGATGGAAGAAGCACCGGATGCCGATGATCTGCTACTTGCTGAAAACACCACCAGTACCGACGAAGACGCGGAAGAAGCGGCCGCGCAAGTTCTGTCCAGCGTAGAGTCTGAAATCGGTCGTACCACTGACCCGGTTCGCATGTACATGCGTGAAATGGGTACCGTTGAACTGTTGACCCGCGAAGGCGAAATCGATATTGCGAAACGCATCGAAGACGGGATCAATCAGGTTCAGTGCTCCGTTGCCGAATATCCAGAAGCCATTACCTATCTGCTTGAGCAGTACGATCGTGTTGAGGCTGAAGAAGCCCGTCTGTCCGATCTGATCACTGGTTTTGTTGATCCGAACGCGGAAGAAGATTTGGCGCCGACCGCCACTCACGTCGGCTCTGAGTTGTCTCAGGAAGACCTGGATGACGACGAGGACGAAGACGAGGAAGAAGACGACGACAGCAGCGATGACGACAACAGCATTGACCCTGAGCTGGCGCGCGAGAAGTTCGGTGAACTGCGTACGCAGTACGAAGTCACGCGTGACACCATCAAAGCGAAAGGTCGTAGCCACGCCGATGCTCAGGCCGAGATCCTGAAGCTGTCTGAAGTGTTCAAACAGTTCCGTCTGGTGCCGAAGCAGTTCGACTACCTGGTGAACAGCATGCGCGTCATGATGGACAGGGTTCGTACCCAGGAACGTCTGATCATGAAGCTCTGCGTTGAGCAGTGCAAAATGCCGAAGAAGAACTTCATCACCCTGTTCACCGGCAACGAAACCAGTGAAACCTGGTTCAACGCAGCTATCGCGATGAACAAACCGTGGTCCGAAAAACTGCACGATGTGGCCGATGACGTTCACCGTGGCCTGCAGAAACTGCAACAGATTGAAGAAGAGACCGGCCTGACTATCGAGCAGGTCAAAGACATCAACCGTCGTATGTCCATCGGCGAAGCGAAAGCGCGTCGTGCGAAGAAAGAGATGGTTGAAGCCAACTTACGTCTGGTTATCTCTATCGCCAAGAAATACACCAACCGTGGTCTGCAGTTCCTGGATCTGATTCAGGAAGGCAACATCGGTCTGATGAAAGCGGTTGATAAGTTCGAATACCGTCGTGGTTACAAGTTCTCCACCTACGCAACCTGGTGGATCCGTCAGGCGATCACCCGCTCTATCGCGGATCAGGCACGCACCATCCGTATTCCGGTGCATATGATTGAGACAATCAACAAACTCAACCGTATCTCTCGCCAGATGCTGCAAGAGATGGGTCGCGAGCCGACGCCGGAAGAGCTGGCCGAGCGCATGCTGATGCCGGAAGACAAGATCCGTAAAGTGCTGAAGATCGCTAAAGAGCCGATCTCCATGGAAACCCCGATCGGTGACGATGAAGATTCGCATCTGGGTGATTTCATCGAGGATACTACCCTCGAGCTGCCGCTGGATTCTGCGACCACCGAAAGCCTGCGTGCAGCAACACACGACGTACTGGCCGGTTTGACCGCGCGTGAAGCGAAAGTCCTGCGTATGCGTTTCGGTATCGATATGAACACCGACCACACGCTGGAAGAAGTAGGTAAACAGTTCGACGTGACCCGCGAACGTATCCGTCAGATCGAAGCGAAGGCACTGCGTAAACTGCGTCACCCGAGCCGTTCTGAAGTCCTGCGTAGCTTCCTGGACGATTAATCCCGTCGCATAAACTGCAAACGCCACCTTCCCGGTGGCGTTTTTTTTACATTCCGCGCACGATCAGCGCCTCATCCAGTTCTCTGAAGGCTTCCACCAGTTTATCCAGGGTAATACGGCTCAGTCCGCTGGTATTCGGCAACACCCACACCTGCGTTGCGCCAATCGTTATGCTCTGCTTTCCCCACTCTACGCCGCGCTGGCTGAAGCCTTGTTCAAACGCCTGCTTACCTAATATCGCCAGGGCATGCGGTTGATAATCTTCAATTTTGGCAATCAGTTGACGCCCACCATCATGCAGTTCTTTACGCGAAACCTCATTAGCCTGCACCGTCGGTCTGTCGACCAGTTTGGTCACACCACAGCGAAAATCCAGCAAGTGTTCTGCTTCTTCCGGTTTGAGTTGGCGATCGGTAAAACCGGCCTGATGAATCACTTTCCAGAAACGGTTTGCCGGATGCGCAAACGGAAACCCCGTCCCGGCAGAAGAGAGCCCCGGATTGATGCCGCAGAACACGACCCGCAGCCCCGGCGCTAAAATATCTTTTACCATGAATACCTCACAACGATACGTCATGAGAAAAGTATAACGGATTGAAAATACGTTGTTTAATAAAACAGCATACGTACGGTTATGGCTGGATTGCGCGCAGGAGTTACTTTATAATTCACCGCCACGGCCCCTTAGCTCAGTGGTTAGAGCAGGCGACTCATAATCGCTTGGTCGCTGGTTCAAGTCCAGCAGGGGCCACCAGACAAAACAAGGAGTTAGATGAGAAATCGTCTGGCTCCTTTTTCGTTTTATACGAATTGGGTCAGGTAATGGGTCAGGTAAGGAATTGCTACCCTCCCCCTCTTCATCTCGCTGCCAGCATCCCCGGATAGTGCTTCGCCACGATATCATTCATCTTTTCTGTCAGATCGTACCGCTTAAAAGTAATGTGTGCGGTTCCCTTCTTAAAGTAACAAATTCTGAATAACTCATCTTCGTAAACGTCCTTAGCCGGATTATCACGAATATGCTCCATCAATCGGGTAGAGATATCACCCCGGTTGTCAGGGATGGATTTACCATCCAGCAGAAACAGCATTCGCTCCAGATCCGCCAGTTGATCCCGACGCCAGCCCCAGTTCAGACTAAATCCCCAGCGGTTATGCGTAACCAGATTGTTGACGATGATCTTTTTACCAAAGCTACAGGGACTATTGGTTTTATAATCCCACGACAGACCTTTGAACACGTTGATCATGCCACGTTCGAAGACATCCATTTTGTTCAGATGTAACTGCTCAAAGGTGCTGAGAATATTCGCCTCGCTGATAGCAGGAAGGTCGCCCTCCTCGAGGTTCTTATGCCACTGGTCGCGAGCCTGTGCGTCCATCAATGCCATCATGCCGGACTTCAGCATCAAATCGCGCCAGATGCTGCGATCTATATTGCGGGTGACGGCAGGCATCGCTTTATCAGCCTTCTCAGTCAGCCAGCTATCGTAGCGGTGCCCGGACTTCATCGCCCAGTCTTGCGCTATACCACCGCCAATTTCTGAGGTTAGCCGTGAAATGGCATCAAGCTGCTGAATGAGTTGTGCGATTTGTTTAAGTGCGGAATCGCGCCCAGTGACTACACGTTCGATACTGGTCGAAAGAATGAGCTCATTGTGTTCCGTCAACACGTCGGGTTCTGTTTGCATCGTTAATCGTCCATAAAAGCAAACACGCCTGTCGGGAGTGGCAGGCGCATTATGCGATGAATAAAAAAGGTGGGAAGTTCAGAGGTAAAAATCAGGAATGAGGCTCGAAAA
>NZ_JBFWLF010000109.1:0-13276 GCF_050252275.1 Citrobacter sp.
GACCGGCGCGAAAGGCACGGCGGCGAGCGACACGGCGGCTCCGCTCAGGCCCCGAATCAGAGTGGTACGGTTTTTAAACGCCGGGACGACGAGAGCCAGCAGGATAGCCGGGAACACGGCGTCCAGCCCGATGGTTTCCGGGGCTGGCAGCAATTGACCCACCACGGTGCCCAGCAGGGTCCCCAGCGGCCACAGAATGGCAACGCCGAGGCCACATAGCCAGTAGGCGGCTTTGCGCTGCTCTGGGGTTTTCTGCGACAGGCCGAACACGACGCTTTCATCGTTCATAATATGGCAGCCGAAAAAACTCGCCGCGCGGGTGCCGACCAGATCCCGTACCGTCACGCCAAACGGAACATGGCGGGCGTTAACCAGTAAACCGGCTGCGGCAGCGGCTAACGGATTACCGCCGCTGGCGACAATGCCGATAAACATAAATTCGGACGCTCCTGCCAGCACACAAATAGAGAGTACAAACGGCACCCACACCGGGAAGCCATAAGCCATCGCCAGTGAACCGTAGGACATCCCAACCACGCCTACCGCCAGGCAGACCAGAAAGATTGCTTTTATCGTGTCTGCCTTCAGACAGGAGAAGAAGTGCGCCATGATTTAGCCATATCGAACGAATTTCCATTATAATGAACGCAACATCAGCGTTTGACAAGATGAACGATTCGTTCGATATAAAAAACATGGAGTCGGGTATGACACAACCCATCAGCGTGATCGCCAAAAGTCTGGTTCGCGAGCGTCAGCGGACGGGTCAGTCGCTGGCAGAAATCGCCCGACGGGCGGGGATCGCCAAGTCGACGCTTTCCCAACTGGAGGCGGGGAACGGTAATCCTAGTCTGGAAACCCTCTGGTCGCTTTGTGTGGCGCTGGATATTCCCTTTGCGCGACTGCTGGAGCCGCAGGTGCAAAAAACGCAGGTGATCCGGTGCGGTGAGGGCACGAAAGTAGTGGCCGAACAGGCGCACTATCAGGCGATTTTACTGGCTGCCTGCCCGCCTGGCGCACGGCGTGATATCTATCTGTTGTTGACCCAGCCAGGAGCCGACCGCATTTCTCAGCCGCATCCGCCGGGCTCGATTGAGCATATTATTGTTACGAAGGGAAAAGCGCTGGTCGGACTGACAGAAGCACCAGAAGTGTTAGGTGAGGGCGACTATATTTGTTATCCCGCCGATCAGGAGCATATCTTCCAGGCGCTGGAAGCGGATACCCAGGCGATTCTGGTGGCTGAGCAGAGTTTAGCGAACCTGGAATTTCATCGCTATGGTATGCAAAAGGCTCCCCCGAATGATTACCTCTAATTATTTTTTCTCTTAATGCATATTTAATTGTTTTTATGATATTTCGTTTATTTTAGCCCTTTTGTTATATTCCTCACGAACTGAATGCTTTCTGCGTTTACACAAAGAAAGCTGCATGTTAGTAATTGCTGGCCTGCGGCGCGGTAACAGTTGATTATTATCGTCAATTGTAGCCGTTATTAAATATAAAAATAACACATACTATTTTGTTATTCATTTTGCGTGTTTCTCAAAGAAATACGCTGTCCATTATTTATTTTCAAGGAGCGCAAATAAATGAGGAAATCGACGCTGGCTTTAGCAATAGGTCTGTTATTAATCGCTAATAATGGTTTTGCTAAAACGCAAAAAATGACGCTGGAACAACGGCTAGAACAACTGGAAGCGCGACTGGAGGCCGCAGAATATCGGGCGGCAAAGGCGGAAAATCAGGTTCAGCAATTACAGACCCAACAGGCAACCGAAATCCGTGAACTTAAGGCGGCACAGGGCAACACGCCGGTTAACGGCCAAACCCCTCCTGAGGAGACGAAAAAGAATGCCGCGACACCGAATCTGCTGCTTTCCGGTTATGGCGATCTGAAAATCTATGGTGATGTTGAATTCAACATGGATGCGGAAAGTAATCATGGCTTGCTGGCAATGACCAATGCCAGTGTTGACCATGACCCGACTAACGAACAGTGGAATATTAATGGCCGGATTTTACTGGGCTTTGATGGTACACGTAAGCTGGGTGAGGGTTATTATGCCGGATTCTCCGCCCAACCGCTGGGGGATATGACCGGTACGGTGAATATCGATGATGCCGTCTTCTTCTTTGGTAAAGAGAATGACTGGAAAGTGAAGGTGGGGCGCTTCGAAGCCTACGATATGTTCCCACTGAATCAGGATACCTTTGTTGAACATTCGGGGAATACCGCCAACAATCTGTATGACGACGGCAGCGGTTACATCTATATGATGAAAGAAGGCCGCGGTCGTTCTGATGCTGGCGGTAACTTCCTCGTCAGCAAGCAGGTGGATAACTGGTACTTCGAGTTAAACACTCTGCTGGAAGAAGGCACTTCACTCTATAACGATGACGAATTCCACGGTCGGAAAATGGATCAACAGAAAAACGTTGCCTATTTGCGTCCGGTTATTTCATGGTCGCAGGATGCGTTCTCGGTAGCTGCCGCGATGGAATCGAACGTCGTCAATAACGCCTATGGCTACACCAACGCAAACGGTAAATTTGTCGATCAGTCGGACCGTACCGGTTACGGTATGACGATGACATGGAATGGATTAAAGACCGATCCGGAGAATGGCATGGTGGTTAACCTGAATACCGCTTATCTTGATGCCAATAATGAAAACGATTTTACCGCCGGGCTGAACGCGCTGTGGAAACGTTTTGAATTAGGTTATATCTACGCGCATAACAAAATTGATGACTTTGAAGGGGTGGTGTGTGATGACGGCTGCTGGATTAATAATAAAGGCACCTATGACATTCATACCATTCACGCGTCATATCAGTTTGCTAATGTGATGAATATGCAAAACTTCAATATTTACCTTGGCGCATATTACTCAATTCTGGATAGCGAAGGCGATAATGTGAACGGCGACGATTCTGATAATCGTTATGGTGGTCGCGTTCGCTTTAAATATTATTTCTAAACGAAAGGGCCCGGTAGCGCCGAGGTCTACCGGGCTCATCGATTACTCCAGATAAAACACGTTTTTCAGCTCAGCGCTCACCGGGCTGTTATCCGGATTTGCGGGCATGACGTCGCGCATATGCTTCCACCAGCGCTGACAAACGTCAGTGTTGGCAACGGCGTTCCAGCGTTCTTCGGACTCAATCTCTACGGTCGCAAACAGCAAATTACGCGGCGCATCGAGATAGATCGCGTAATGATGCGCCCCGTGCGCTTTCAGCACAGCTTCCAGCTCCGGCCAGATGGGATTATGCCGACGCTGGTACTCCTCATGTGCGTCGGCATTCACCTGCATCACGAACGCTTTGCGGATCATAATGCCTCCAGATACAGCTCGCGTACTTCGTCACGGCTGGCAGTTCGCGGGTTACACGGCGCACAAGGATCCGCCAGCGCTTTGTCCAGCCAGCCTTCGATATCCTCTTTGGTGACGCCAAGCTGGCTGAAACCAGCCGGAATACCGACACGTTTGCTTAATGCGCGGATGGCGTTGATCGCTTCCATACTTGCTGCTTCATCGCTCATACCACGGGTATCGACACCCATCGCCTGCGCGATGCGGGCAAAACGCGCCACTGCGTTCGGGCGGTTAAAGTTTTCGATAATCGGCAGCAGGATGGCGTTACAAACGCCGTGCGGAAGGTTATGCGTGGCGCCCGGCTGGTGCGCCAGGGCGTGAACCAGCCCCAGGCCGGCGCTGTTGAACGCCATCCCCGCCAGATACTGACCAAACGCCATTTGCTCGCGCGCTTCCAGGTTGTGGCCATCATCGACCGCTTTTGGCAGCCACAGGTTGATCAGGCGAATCGCTTCCAGCGCATTGGCGTCAGTCAGCGGGTGTGCACCAACAGAAACATACGCTTCCACCGCGTGGGTCAGCGCGTCCATACCGGTTGCTGCCGTCACGGAGGCCGGGATTTCCAGCATCACGCTGGCATCGTCCACGGCGATATCCGGGATAATGTTCGGATCGATGATGACCTCTTTCACCTGGCGTCCGGAGTCGATGATCACGGCGTTGCTGGTCATCTCGGCAGCGGTTCCGGCAGTGGTGTTAATGGCAACCAGCGGTACGCCTGGGTTTTTCACTTTCCCCACGCCGGAGTAAGCGGTGGAAGGCCCCGGGTTCGCGGTGAGGATTTTCACGGCTTTAGCGGTATCGATCGGGCTGCCGCCGCCAAAGGCGATGAGGTAATCACAGTTCGCGTCCTGATAAGCCGCGTAGCCTTTTTGCACCAGCGCTTCGGTCGGGTTCGGGAACACCTCATCGAACAGGTGGTACGACATTTTGTGCTCATCCAGCGCCGCAAACAGACTGTCGAGCAGGCCCAGCTTAACCAGTTGACCGTCGGTGACGATCAGCGCTTTTCCCCATTGCTTATTCGCTACGAGGTTCACCATATCGCCAATCGCGCCCGCGCCATGCAGACTGATTTTCGGAAGTGCCAGCATAAAGCTCATGTTGTTTCTCCTTAAAGTGATGATATTTCCGGCGGCAAAACTCCATGTCGCCGGAGGGATTCAGATTCGTCGTCGTTGCATCATTCGGCGGGTAAGAATTGGCAGCGAGATCACCACGATCAGCATCACGCCGATAATGATCGACATCACGATGCCCGGCACGTTGAGCAGGCTCAGGCCGAAGGTCACCAGCCCCATCAGGAACGCTGCGATGATGACGCCGGTCATGCTGCCGGAGCCGCCGAGAATATTGACGCCACCCAGCACCGCCATTGTTACCACGGCCAGCTCCCAGCCCATCGCGATGGTGGGACGCGTACTGCCGAGTCTGGAAGTGAGCAACACGGCGGCCAGTCCCGCCATGAGTCCGACCAGAGCGAATAAAATCAGGTTGTGACGTTTCACGTTAATGCCGGAGTACCACGCGCCCACCGGGTTATTACCGATGGCGTAGGTGCGGCGACCAAAGTTCGTTTTGTGCAGCAGGAAGGTGAACACGATCGCCAGTACGATAAACAGCGCAAACTCGAACGACAGCGCGCCCCAGACGTAGCCCTGACCAAACCACGCAAAGCTTTCCGGGTAAGCATTCAGCGCCTGATCGCCGAGTAAAATGTAGGTTATGCCGCGATACAAACTCATGGTGCCGATGGTGATCACGATGGATGAGAGATTAAACCGCGTCACCAGGATGCCGTTCAGCAGCCCGCACAAGAGTCCGGTTCCCAGCCCGACGCAGACCAGCAGGGGCGTATCCATTCCCGCTGCCGCGCAGAACCCCATGGCCGTCGAACTCAGCGCCAGAGTTGACGCCACCGAGAGATCAATTTCCCGGGCGATAATCAGCATCGCCATGGGCAGCACGATGATCGCTTTTTCGGTGAAGTTGAACGTTGCGTCGGAGAGATTCCAGATATTGAGGAAGTACGGCGAGGCCAGCGCGTTGACGATAAATACCGCCAGGGTGACGGCGAACAGAAAACCCTCCCAGCACAACAGGCGTTGCCAGACCGCGCGCGTATCGGGGGCGCGTTCGCTCGCTTCAGACGTCATCACTTTATTCATGAGTTCACCGCCTGTTTTTGCCGTGCCAGCGCCGCGTTGCGCAGAATTAACCGGCCTTTGTGTTTATTGCTGCGTTCGTTGAGCAGAACGGCAATCACGATCACCGCGCCGGAAATAGCCATCTGCCAGAAGGGTGAGATGCCAATGACGGGCAATGCGTTATTGATCACGCCAAGGAACAATGCGCCACACAGGCAACCGAGAACGCGACCGATTCCTCCCATCGTACTGATACCCCCAATCACACAGGCTGCCACAACCTGTAACTCAAAACCGTTAGCTACATCGACATAGGCAACAGCGAATCGGGAAATCCACAGGTAGCCGCAGAAACCGGCGAGGGCACCCGACAGGCAGAAGCTGATGAACTGCATTTTCCCGGCATTGATCCCGGTGTAATACGCCGCAGTGGCATTCCCGCCTGCGGTGTACAGCGCTCGCCCTGTGCGGCTGTAGCGCAGGAAGTAGCTGACTACGATAACGGCGGCGATGGCGCACCAGCTCAGTACCGGCAGGCCAAGCAGAGCAAAACGAGGAAGGGCGAGGAAGCTGTCGCTCATCTGATGCGAGTTAATCCAGCCGCCGTTCGACAGCAAAAAGATAATGCCGCGATAAATGCTCATGGTACCGAGCGTGACCACTATCGCCGGGATACCTAATTTCCAGACCAGCAGACCGTTGATCATTCCCATCACCAGACCGCAGGCGGTTGCCAGTAATATCAACGCCCAGACGGGGATCTCAGGATGCTGGAAGTTGAGCAGGGCGACGATCATCCCGGTGAGCGCCAGATTGGCGGCCATCGACAGATCGATACCTTTGGTCAGTAGTACCATCATTTGCCCGAGCACAAGGATGATCAGAATCGAGGTGTCATTGAAGATTTCGGCCAGGTTGCCAGGAGAGACAAACGACGGGACGCGACTGCCGATGGCGGCGATCATCAGGAGAATAACCGCTGCCAGCAGGGCTTCGCGGTGTTTGAGCAGGCGCTGAATCATTATGCTGCCTCCTTATTGATGCCGCTGGCGGCGCTGACAATGGCCTCCGCTGTGGCTTCACCGGCGCGGTATTGCGCGACCATCAACCCTTCGTGCATGACGATAATTCTGTCTGCCATGCCCATCACTTCCGGGAGTTCAGAGGAGACCATAATCACCGCCAGCCCTTGCGCCACCAGTTCGGACATAAACTGGTGCACCGCCGCTTTTGAGCCGATATCGATGCCTTTGGTCGGTTCGTCGAGAATAATCACTTCAGGATGGGTGGCGAGCCATTTACCGATCACCACCTTTTGCTGATTGCCGCCGGAAAGCGTTTCGACCGCCTGACGCCAGCTAAACGCTTTGACCTGCAGGCGTTTAGCATAGCTGTCCGCCAGTTGCCACTCTCGCGCCGCATTGAGCACGCCACGCGGATTCAGCTTACTCAACTGCGGCAGGCTAATGTTCTCGGCGATACTCATTTCAATGATTGCCCCCTGTTTTTGTCGTTCTTCCGGCACGCAGACAATACCAGCGCGAATCGCATCGGCAGGCTGATGAAAATGAATGGGCCGTCCGTTGAGACGGATTTCACCGTGAGAAGGCCGGGATACGCCGGACAGCGCCTGCATCAATTCGGTCCGTCCTGCCCCCACCAGCCCGTAGAAACCGAGGATCTCCCCTTTTCTCAGAGTGAAATCAATGTGGGCAAATTCAGTGGGATGGCAGAGATCTTTCACCTCCAGTACCGTCTCGCCTTTCTCGCAGGCCACTTTCGGGAAAGTCTGGGTAATCGCGCGTCCTACCATCATGGCGACCATCCGCTCTTCGCTAATCTCATGGATGTCGCCGGAACTGACGAATACGCCGTCGCGTAGAATGGTGTAGTGATCCGCCAGCTCAAAGATTTCATCGAACTTATGGGAGATAAACAGAATCGCTTTGCCTTCCTGCTTCAGGCGCTCAACGATTTGATAGAACTCCAGAATTTCGTGTTGCGACAGTGCGGCGGTCGGTTCATCGAGAATCACTACCTGGGCCTCAAAGGAAAGCGCACGGGCAATGGCCACCATATGGCGCTGGGCGATGCTCAGGGTTTTCAGCGTGGCGCGCGGATCGATCTGCACCTCAAGGCGGGTGAGGATCGCCTGCGCCCGACGGTGCATTTCTGGCCAGTCGAGCTTTTTGAAAAAGCCTTTATACAGGTATTGGCCGACAAAAATATTCTCAGTCACCGACAGCTCATCGAACAGCACCGTTTCCTGATGAATCGCGGTGATGCCGACTTTATGCGCCGCTTCCGGCGTCGGGAGCTGAACAGGAATAGCCTTGTAGAGGATTTCCCCCTCATCAGGCTGATAGATGCCGGTCATGACTTTGACCAGCGTGGATTTCCCCGCGCCGTTTTCGCCCACCAGTGCGGTCACTTTGCCTGGCCAGAGATCGAGCTGCACGTTCTCAAGGGCGCGCACGCCGGGGAATATCTTGCTGATCCCATGAAGTTGCAATAAAGGGGTGGACATGTCAGTTCTCCTCTTCATGTAGTGTTGCCGGATGGCGCTAACGCTTATCCGGCCTACAAAACGTATCGGTACCCGCAGGCCGGATAAGCACAACGTCATCCGGCGGCGTGATCCAGGGATCAGAAGATTTTTGAGAACTTATCAATGTTGCTGGCATCGTAGACGAATGGCTTAGCCATCGCCCCATTGCCGTCGGCATCCAGTTGCACTTTACCCAGTTTCCCCATATTGGCTTCGGTTTTGCTGGCGGTGCCTTTAACCAGATCGTCCGCCAGATACGTCGCCGCATAGCCCAGATCGATAGGGTTCCAGATCGCAAAACTTTTCGACGCGCCTGACTTCACCGCGCCTGCCATTTCGGATGGCAAGCCGAGACCCGTCACATACACTTTGCCAATTTTGCCCTGATCCTTCACTGCCTGCGCCGCGGCGACAATGCCGACGGAAGACGGGGAGACGATCACTTTCAGATCCGGGTAAGATTTGAGCAGCCCTACTGCTTCGCGGTAGCTCTTGTCTGAGAGATCGTCGCCATAAGCCACGGTCACCAGGTTGATAGACGGATACTGCGGAAGCACCTTTTTCATCTCCGCAATCCAGATATTCTGGTTGGTCGACGTTGGCGTGGCGCTCAGGATCGCCACATCGCCTTTCTCCACGTTCAACGCCTTCAGCGCATCGGCGGCGAGTTTGACGTTGGTTTCGCCGATCAGGGCATTATTTGACGGGTTAAGGTGGATCTGCCGCCCCGCAGGCGCGACGCCGGAATCCCATGACACGACTTTGATACCACGCTGCATCGCTTTCTTCAGGACGGGTACAACGGCATCGGGATCGTTGGCAGAGATGGCGATCGCATCAACGCCCTGGGCGATCAGCCCATTCAATACTTCGATCTGCGCTTCAGCGGTAGTCGTGGTGGGACCGGTGTAGATCACTTTGACATCTCCGATCTCTTTGGCGGCTTCCTGAGCGCCGACGTTTGCCGCTTCGAAAAATCCATTACCTAACGATTTCGCCACCAGGGCGATTTTTACTTCAGCTAAAGCGGAACCGGACAACGCCAGAGCGGCAACGGTGAGGATCAAGCTTGTCTTTATATTCATTGCTTTTACTCCACATCATGTTGATTCCCATGGGGAATGGTTTGGATTTGCAGGTGACAGAGTTCGCCCCGTCTCAGTGAGCGGGGCGCGATGTTGTTATCAATACAGTTCTAATGCACTGGCGAGCGGGGTGACGCCAAAGCGTTTACCCAGCGCGATCAGTTCTTCGCGGCTGATGGTTTGCTTCATACCGCCCATCGACAGCACTTTGACTAACACTTCGGCGGACTTCTCGGCGGTATCGATCAGTCCAAACGTTTCATCCAGCGTCGGGCCGCTGCCGAATACGCCGTGGAACGGCCACAACACCAGCGAATGTTTCTGCATTTCCTGCGCGGTGGCCTGGCCGATTTCATCGGTGCCCGGCACCATCCATGGCAGAATGCCCACGCCATCCGGGAAGACCACCAGACACTCGGTACTGCCTTCCCACAGTTTGCGGGTAAAAAGCGCGGTGCTGTTTTCCAGCACGTAGGTCAGGGCGATCAGGTTGGTGGCGTGGCAGTGCATGATCACGCGATCTTTACCTTGCGTGGTCTGGATACGTTCGCAGTGCGACAGGAAGTGTGCCGGCAACTCAGAGGTGGGCACCGCCTCGTTCGTCAGCCCCCATAGAATGTGGTAGCCCGCTCCGTCGCTGTCCACTTTCACGATGCCCAAATTGGCGGCGGGATCGAGTTGTACGTTGCGGAAGAATTTACCAGAGCCGGTCACGATAAACGGCGTGTTCGCCAACAGCGGCATTGGCTGGCTCAGGGCAATGTAGCGTGGTGCAGGATGGAAATCGGCGCTGAAAGGGGCAATATCCGCGTCATCGAGACGCAGCGTCAGGTTGCCGCCATTGCGCTCGTCCCAGCCTTTCAGCCAGGCGTCGGAGGTGGCTTTAATCATCCCCTGGACAAACCAGGCGTCGAGAATATTTTGCATAAAAGGTCTACCTGTTTTAGTCAATGCCCGATGGCAATGCGCCTATCGGGCCTGCGATGTTGAATGTGTCAGTAGGCCGGATAAGCGCAGCGCCATCCGGCAATAATGTGTTAACCGCGTTTGCTCAAAATCTCTTTCTCATAGGCGCGAACGCTCTCGAGCCACTGGCTGCCAGCGGGCGTGTCATGACGCTGGCAATACATTTCCCATACCGCCTGCCACGGCAGCGATTTTTGCTCTTCCAGCAATGCCAGGCGTGCGGTGTAATCGCCACTGGCTTCCAGTTGGCGCAGATGTTCGGTGGGTTCCAGCAGGGCGCGCAGCAGCGCTTTTTTCATATTGCGGGTACCGATGACCCATGCCGCGATGCGGTTGATGGAGGCGTCGAAGAAGTCGAGACCGATGTGGACGCGGTCGAACAGGTTGTGGCGTACGATCTCGCTGGCAATCGCCTGGGTTTCATCATCCAGCAGTACCACGTGGTCGCTGTCCCAACGCACCGGGCGGCTCACGTGCAGCAGCAGACGCGGCACATACAGCATGGCGGCGGAGATTTTGTCGGAGATCACTTCTGTCGGATGGAAGTGGCCCGCATCAAGACACAGCGCGGTCTGGCGGCTGGTGGCATATCCCATGTAGAACTCGTTGGAGCCGACGGTGTAGCTTTCTGCGCCGATGCCAAAGAGTTTGCTTTCAACGGCGTCGATATGGTGCGCCGGGTTCAGTTTTTCACTGATGACTTCGTCCAGCGCGTCCATCAGACGCTGACGCGGGGCCAGGCGGTCCACGGTGACATCTTTCATGCCGTCCGGGATCCAGATATTCATCACTGACGGCGTACCCAGTTGCTCGCCAAAATAGGCGGATACGCGGCGACTGGCCTTGCAGTGGTCGATCCAGAACTGGCGGATTGTGTCGTCGGCATGCGCCAGCGTGAAGCCGTCAGCGCTCAGCGGATGCGAGAAGCAGGACGGGTTGAAATCCAGACCAAGTTGATGCGCTTTTGCCCACTCTACCCAGTTTTTAAAGTGTTCCGGTTTGATTTTGTCACGGGCGACCGGGGTATCGGATTCCAGATAGATGGCATGCAGGTTCAGGCGTTTAGGCCCAGGGATCAGGCTGAGCGCCTGCTCCAGATCGGCGCGTAGCTCATGGGCATTACGCGCTTTACCCGGGTAGTTACCGGTGGCCTGAATACCGCCGGTGAGCGATCCTTCCGGGTTTTCGAAACCGGCTACATCATCGCCCTGCCAGCAGTGCATTGAGACCGGCAGACGATCGAGCTGGCGCAGCGCCTCCTCGACATCAATACCTACTGCGGCGAAGCGTTGTTTCGCCAGTTCCCAGGCTTGTTCCAGTTGAGTGGTCATGCGCAAAGCTCCTTTGTCTGTCGTTTTGAATGAAATTGCGTCACATAGCGGGCAATCTCACTGTCAGGATTGGGGGTAAACGTCGTCAGGTTGTAATTAGCGGTGACCACCTGGCGGAAGTCATCGACGTTGTTGAGTTCATCCAGCGTCATCAACTGGATACCGATGTTGCCGAGCGTAGAGGCTTCAACAGGCCCAGCCATGACGCGAATACCGCAGGCATCGGCGCACAGTTGGTTCAGCAGGGCGTTCTGGCAGCCACCGCCGACAATGTGCAACTGGCTGAAGGTCTCGCCGCGCAGCGTCGCCAGTTCTTGCAACACATCGGCGTACAGCAGCGCCAGACTGTCGAAAATACAGCGCGCCAGTTCTGCATCGCTATCAGGCACCGGCAGTCCGGACTCGCGACAGGCGGCCTGAATTTCAGCGCTCATGTTGGCGGGGTTGATAAAACGATCGTCATTCGGGTTGATCAGAAAACGGCAGGCGGGCAATGCGTGCGTGGCGGCAATCAGCGCGGACAGGTCGTCCACCTGGCGCTCTTTCAGCACGCGCTGCAGCAGCCACAGACCCATGATATTTTTCAGTACCCGATAACGCCCCTCCGCGCCGCCTTCATTGGTGATGTTCGCCGCCAGCGCGGCGTCGTTGGTGTAAGGCGTTCGGCTTTCAAAGCCCATTAACGACCAGGTGCCGGAGGAGAGATACGCACTGTGTTTATCAGCCAGCGGCGAGGCGATCACCGCGCTGGCGGTGTCGTGACTGGCGACGGCCACCACGGGGATCTGATTCTTCTGCGGGCAAATCCAGTAACCAATCACGTTGCCCGGATGCGTCGGGTGACCAAACCAGGCGTTGTCTGCCCCCGTCCATGCCAGCAGCGTCTCATCCCAGTCATCGCTGTTGATGTTTACCAGTTGCGTGGTGGTAGCGTTGGTGTATTCCCAGTTCAACTCCCCGGTCAGACGGAAGCTGAAGTAGTCGGGGATCAGCAAGGCATGTGCGACCTGCGAAACCCACTCCGGCTGCTGTTCAACCAGTGCACGCAGCTGGTAGAGCGTGTTGAACGGCAGAAACTGGATCCCGCTGCGTTGATAAATAGTGGTTTTACCGAGCTGTTCCTGTGCGCGTTGCATTACGCCTGTGGTGCGGCTGTCACGATAAGAAACCGGTAGCCCGACGCGTTGGCCTTGTTTATCGATCAGGACATAGTCCACGCCCCAGGTATCAATACCGATACTGTCAATGCGGATGCCTTCATCGCAGACTTTTTCCAGCCCCAGGCGAATGGCGTCTTCGAGACTGTCGAGATCCCAGGTGTCGAAACCGTCCTGCTTTTGCAGGCAGTTCGCGAAGCGATGGATTTCACGCAGCGTCAGGGTGCGATGTTCACTGTCATAGCGCGCCAGCATTACGCGTCCGCTGGAGGCACCAAGATCGACAGCGACACAATGGCGAAAAGTCATAGTGAGGTCCTTCTGAGTTTCATTAAGCCCAGTCTAGAAAACCTCGTCATGGCTCACCTTCTTGTTACTGACAGGCAAAATTGGCCGCTGGCAAGAAAGCAAAGGTGAACGTGATAACGTTCACAGTTTCCGGTAATAGGCGCGATTTCCCCTGATGTGACGCCGTCCGCATTTCCGGATCTTTCCCGTCTTTTCTTGAAAAATTGACCTTGTTTGCACGGTTTTATGTCAAAAATTTAAGGTGAGGTGGCTAACCCTTAATTACTATTTCTGACATGTTCATTTGACCTGGATGCCATCATGACCGTACTGCACTGCGTGGATTTTTTTCCATCAGGTAAAGCGCCTGT
>NZ_JBFWLF010000110.1:0-13203 GCF_050252275.1 Citrobacter sp.
CAAAAACAGCGTGCCGAACGATCCGAAGAGTCCGTTCGTCACTTCCGGTATCCGTATCGGTTCTCCGGCCATTACGCGTCGCGGCTTTAAAGAAGCGGAAGCGAAAGAGCTGGCGGGCTGGATGTGTGACGTGCTGGACAACATCAATGATGAAGCGGTGATTGAGCGCATCAAAGGGAAAGTTCTGGATATCTGCGCACGCTTCCCGGTTTACGCATAATTCCGTTTTGCTGCAAGCAAAAGGCCGCCGATGCGGCCTTTTTCCTTTTTAGCGCCGGTCAATGGAAATCGCGCCCGGCCCCGTCAGCGCCAGCAGCAGGAAACCGCCTGCGATACTGACATTCTTATAGAAGTTAATCATATTCGGTCCCACCGCATCACCGGTCATATTCCAGAAGTGATGACCGATCACGGCGGTACCCAGCGTATAGAAAACGAAAATAACCGCCAGTGGACGCGTGAAAAAGCCCAGCACAATCAGTATCGCTGCCGGAACCTCCATAACAACGGCAATGATCGCAGCAAGCATCGGCGCAGGGGTACCGAGAGACGTCATATACTGTACGGTACCGTCGAACCCTGTCAGTTTCGGAAAGCCAAAAATAATAAACAGAATTGCCAGCGCAATACGGGCAATCAATAAAAACAGATGGCGTGATTCTCCAAAATCAAAATAACGTAACGTGTTCATAGCAGGCTCATTAGCATGAGTAACGTACTTTAAAACTACTACACAACCCCGAGCCTCGCCATTCGCGCCATAAGCTTATATTTCGTTCAGTTGCGACTCCACGTACAGATAGCCAATGCCCATCAGTTGCTGGGCGCGGGTCAGCGTGCCAACGCTAATTTGCGTCGCTTTCGCCCGCGGGTTATCGCCGTGATCGAAAGGGTTAAACCCCGTCTGTTGCCGTAGCGTATTGAGCCAGGATTCACCAAAGGCGCAACTGCGTCCGTACAGCCAGATCTGGTTGATATTCAGGATATTAAGAAAGTTATACAGGCTTAAACCAATCGCGCTGGCGGCATGTTCCACCCATGCCTGAATGCGTACATCACCCTTGCGCCAGGCGTCGATCAGTAAATCCGTGGTCAGCGTTTCCGGATCCCTTCCCGGCACTGGCTGCGCCTTCATCCAGACTCTGGCCTGCTTTTTCAGCGCGCTCAGGGAGGCGACGGTTTCCAGACAGCCGTAACGACCGCAGTCGCAGGCGATCCCGTCGGGGTTAACAATGGTATGCCCAATCTGACCGCTGCCGTACAGGCTACCGCGCCAGATATTGTCGTGAATGACGAACGATGAGCCAATGCCGTAATCGACGTTAATCACGCAGAAGTCCTCGTTGGCCGCCGGGTTTTGCCACTTTTCCGCCAGCGCCAGCATCACGCAGTCGTTGTCGAGGCGGACCTGTATACCGAGTCGTTCCTCCAGCAGATACTTGATTTCCACCGGCGTTTTCCACGGCGCCTGTGGCATCGTTTTCGATGCACCGGTGATCGGATCCACCTGACCGTGGACGCCCAGCGCGAGGTTGATCGTGGTGTCGGGATAGCGCTGACGCCAGCGCCGCCAGTGGTTGGCTATTGCGGCAAGCAGCGCGTCAGGCGTCGCGGCGTTAATCACCTCATGCTGCCAGTCGCCAACCGCCACCAGACGCGCATCGGCCAGCTGGCTGGTCAGACTGGTCGGGGTGACGTTCATGCACAGCGTCCACGCGCCCTGTACCGGCAGATGAAAACTCCCGCTGCTGAGTCCGCGCTGGCTCAGCGTTTCACGGGAGTGGCACAGCCGCCCTTCGTCCAGCAATTCTTCAAGAATGTTACTCACCGCCGGAATCGACAGGCCGGTGAGCTGCGCCAGTTGCGATTTACTGAGCTGCTTTTCGCGCCACAAATGCGACAGGAAGATCTGTTTATTCGCCTGTCTGACACGGGCGTTATTGAATCCCGAACGCTGCATACACTTAACTCCCTTAACTATATTGCGTGAGCATTGCGCATTTTACCGCCAGTTAACTGCCACACAATACCCACAAGATGACATTTTACTTTTGTTTATTGAGTGGAGGCAGCATGTACGGTTCAGTTAAGGTCTGGCAGGAAACCCTCTCACTACCGACCTGGACGGTGGGTGAGGAAGATCCGAACCCGATGTTTCTGGAAAAACGGGTTTATCAGGGCTCCTCAGGTGCGGTTTACCCCTACGGCGTGATCGACACCCTGACCGGCAGGCGCGAGATGCGCGATTACCAGGCCGTGTGGATGGAAAACGATTTTATCCGCGTCATGCTGCTGCCCGAACTGGGGGGGCGTATTCACCGTGCGTATGACAAAGTGCAGCAGCGCGATTTTGTCTATTACAACGAAGTGGTGAAGCCTGCGCTGGTTGGCCTGCTGGGGCCGTGGATCTCCGGCGGGATCGAATTTAACTGGCCGCAGCACCATCGCCCCACCACTTTTATGCCGGTAGATTTTACACAGCGGGCAGGGGAACACGGCGAACAAACCGTCTGGATGGGTGAAGTGGAGCCGATGCGCGGTCTGCAGGTGATGACTGGATTCACCCTCTACCCGGATCGTGCGTTGATAGAAATCACCGGTAAAGTCTTCAACGGCAACGCCACGCCACGTCATTTTTTATGGTGGGCGAACCCGGCGGTGAAGGGCGGCGACGATCATCAAAGCGTGTTCCCGCCTGATGTCACGGCGGTGTTCGATCACGGCAAGCGCGATGTCTCCGCTTTTCCGATCGCCACGGGCACCTATTACAAAGTTGACTACTCGGCAGGGGTGGATATCTCCCGCTATAAGAATGTGCCGGTGCCGACTTCGTACATGGCGGAAAAATCGGACTATGATTTTGTCGGTGCCTGGCATCACGGTGAGCGCGGCGGGTTGCTCCATGTTGCCGATCATCACATCTCGCCGGGGAAAAAGCAGTGGAGCTGGGGCTACGGGGATTTTGGCGTGGCCTGGGATCGTAACCTGACCGATGAGAATGGCCCGTACATCGAATTAATGACCGGGGTGTTTACCGACAACCAGCCGGATTTCACCTGGCTTGCACCTTATGAAGAGAAGGTATTCGTCCAGAACTTCCTGCCATACAGTGAATTAGGAATGGTGCAAAACGCCAGTACCGACCTGGCGTTGCGACTGGTGCGTGATGAAAGCCAGCTGTCCGTTGGTGTCTATGCGGTTGCGCCATTGCAGGATGTGCAAGTGACGCTCAGTGCAGACGGCGCGCCTTTCTTCGAAACCACGCTGACGCTGGCACCGGGGAAAAGCTGGCTGACGACGCTTGCCGATTCGGGCTATGCGCGGATCACCATGACGGTCACCCGTCACGACGGTCAGACATTGCTGCAATACGAAGAGCATATTGCTGACGATTTGCCGCTGCCCTCGGCGGCAACGGCCCCGGCACAGCCGGAGGCATTATCTAACACTGATGAACTTTACTTTATCGGTCAGCATCTGGAGCAGTACAACCACGCCAGTCGTTACGCCGGGGATTACTATCGCCGGGCGCTGGAAATGGATCCGCTGGATTACCGCAACAACGTTGCGCTGGGGACGCTGGCACTGAACCAGGCTGACTGGGCGCAAGCTGAACGCTGCGCGAAAGCGGCATTAGCGCGGGCGCATCACCTGAACAAAAACCCGCGCGATGGTGAAGCCAGTATGCTGTTAGCCGCTGCGCGGGAGCGCCAGGGCGATTGCCAGCAGGCCTGGGATCATTACTACAAGGCGAGCTGGAGCGGAAACTGTCGCGACGCGGCCTTCTGGGCACTGGCCCGGCTTGCGATGGCGCGTGGCGATCATGCAGATGCACTGGCAAAAGTGACGCAGAGTTTGCGCTTTAACGGCAGCAACAATCTGGCGATGGGACTGAAAGCGCTGGTACTGGCAGAACTGGGACGCACGTCTGAGGCGCTGAAGTACATCGAGCAGCAGCTTAATGACTATCCGCTTAGCTACGTGCTGCACTATGCCCGCTGGGCGATACGCCGGGATGAACCGTCGAAAACGGCGCTTATCGCCATTACCGGTCGCCGAGGTACTAACGCCTGCGAACTGGCAGGATGGCTACTCTCTTTCGGTCAAAAAGCTGCAGCCCGCGAACTGCTGGAACTGCTGGACAGTCAGGAAACGCTGCCGTTGCTGTGGCGGGCGTCGCTGAGCGACCATCCGCAGCCGTTCATCGCCCAGGCGCGTGCTTGCCTGCCTAACCGGGTACGTTTCCCGAATACCCTCGACGAAGTACAGATGCTGCAAACGCTGGAGCATAGTGCTTACGCTCGCTATCTGTTGGGCTGCTTCTGGTACAGCAAACGCCGCTACGAAGAGGCGCTTACCTGCTGGCAATTTACCCTGCAACAGGAACCTGAATTTGCGCCTGTGCACCGTCTGCTGGGGATTTATGCGTGGAACAAACAGCACGATGCCGTCAAGGCACACCAGTATTTGTCGCAGGCCGTGGCGCTGGAACCTGATAACGCCCGTTTCCTGTTTGAACTGGATTACCTCAATAAACTCCTGGCGACGCCTGCCGAACAGCGTCTGCAACAGCTGGAATCGCGTAAGGCGGTGGTGTTCCAGCGTGACGATTTAACCGTGGAGTTGCTCAGCCTGTGGAACGGACTGGGCCACTACGATGATGCCGCGAAGGTGCTTGGCGAGCGCGTATTCCACCCCTGGGAAGGGGGCGAGGGGAAAGCGACCGGGCAGTACCTGCTGAACCAGATGCATCGGGCGCTGGCGGCGATCGGCAAAGAGGAATTCTCCGACGCGGTCAGTCTGCTACAACAGGCGCTGATCTATCCGCATAACCTGGGGGAAGGGCGCTTACCCGGACAAACCGATAACGATATCTGGTATCTGTTGGGCTATTGCGCTCAGCGTCAGGGATATCATGACGAAGCGCATCGTTACTTTGCCCGCGCCACTCGTGGCGGAAGCACGCTGGATGCCGGACGCTATTACAACGATCAGCCCGTGGACTATCTCTTCTGGCAGGGCATGGCGCTGAAACAGCTGGGTGAACGTGACGACGCAGAGCAACTTTTCCGCAGCTTCCTGCAATGGGTGACATCACAACGTGACCACGTGCCGGAGGTGGATTTCTTCGCCGTCTCATTACCGGATCTAGTGGTGCTCGATACGCCGGCGGAGGCAAAGCACCAGCAGCACTGCCTGTTTATTACCGCGTTGGGGCATCTGGGGCTTGGGGATTTATCCGCCTGCCAGCAGGCGCTTGACGCACTTCTGCAACAGAACCCGGCGCATGACAAAGCTCTGCTTTTGCGCCATGTCATCAGACTGGAGTTATTGCACTAAACCCTGAACCGGTGGCGGTAACGCCACCGGAAACCTACTGTTCCCTGCGTTTCCCTGAAAGAGGAATCATAATGAATAACGCGCAGACACATTTGAAAATCGGCTACGTCTGGACCATCTGTCTGGTCGCAGCCTGTGGTGGTTTGCTGTTTGGCTACGACTGGGTGGTGATTGGCGGGGCAAAGCCTTTTTATGAAGCGTACTTCTCGATAACCGATCCGGCGCAGTCGGGCTGGGCGATGAGCTCCGCGCTGGTGGGCTGTATTTTTGGCGCGTTGATTTCGGGCTGGTGCGCCGATAAATTTGGTCGAAAAATGCCGCTCATCCTCTCTGCTATTCTGTTCAGCGCCTCGGCATGGGGAACCGCCGTTGCCAGCAACTTCGACATGTTCGTGATTTACCGCATCGTTGGCGGCGTCGGGATTGGTCTTGCGTCAGCGCTCAGCCCGCTGTACATCGCCGAAGTCAGCCCGGCGGAAAAACGGGGGCGCTTCGTGGCGGTGAACCAGTTGACCATTGTCATTGGCGTGCTGGCGGCGCAACTGATCAACCTGATGATCGCTGAACCCGTTGCCACAGGGGCGACACAGCAGGCAATTGTTGAGAGCTGGAACGGGCAGATGGGCTGGCGCTGGATGTTTGGCGCGGAATTGGTTCCCGCGTTGGCCTTTCTGGTGCTGATGTTTTTCGTCCCGGAATCCCCGCGCTGGCTGGTGAAGGCGGGTAAACCGGAGCGTGCGCGTGCCATGCTGCAACGCATTGGCTCTGCGGAGTACGCCGGACAGACGCTAAAAGAGATCGAACACACGCTGCTCAAAGATAATCACAGAGTCGCATGGTCCACGCTGCTGCAACCGCAGATCAAACCGATCGTGATCATCGGCATGGTGCTGGCGGTCTTCCAGCAGTGGTGCGGGATCAACGTGATCTTTAACTACGCGCAGGAAATTTTCGCCTCTGCCGGTTTCGACATCAACGGTACGCTGAAATCGATCGTTGCTACCGGCATTATCAACCTGGTCTTTACCCTCGCCGCACTGCCGCTGGTGGACAAAATTGGCCGGCGCAAGCTGATGCTGTTCGGCGCATCCGGCCTGACGGTGATTTATGTGTTGATTGCCGGTGCCTACGGGATGGGGATTATGGGCTGGCCGGTGCTGGTTCTGGTGCTGGCGGCCATTGCCATTTATGCCCTGACGCTGGCACCGGTCACCTGGGTGCTGCTGTCTGAAATCTTTCCTAACCGCGTGCGCGGGCTGGCGATGTCGCTGGGTACGCTGGCGCTGTGGATTGCCTGTTTCCTGTTGACCTATACCTTCCCGCTGCTCAATGCCGGGCTGGGTGCCGCCGGGAGTTTCCTGCTCTACGGCGTGATTTGCGCAATGGGATATGTGTATGTGCTGCGTAATGTACCGGAAACAAAAGGCGTAACGCTGGAAGCGCTGGAAGAACAACTGGCGGCGAGACATTTGAAAGCCAGCCCGTCGGCACAGCCAAAAAGCGTGCGCTGATGACCACGCCGCTGACGCTGCATAACGCGCATCTGCGGATGCGCGTGGATCCTCAGGGCGGCGCGCTGTTGTCGCTGTTTTCGTTACAACATCAACAACCGGTTCTACGCGAAAGCGAGGGAAAAACCGCCGGTGATGGCGGGCTGTTTCCGATGCTGCCGGTTGCCAATCGCGTGGCCGGTAACCGCTTCAGCCAGCGCGGAACCGAGGTGCAATTGCCGTTATATGAGGCCGACGACGCGTTTTTCCTGCACGGTGACGGCTGGCTTAAACGCTGGGAAGTGACGGCGGCGACCGATGATAGCTGTTCGCTGCGTCTGCGCAATCAACTGGCATGTGGCTATGATTATCAGGCGGAACTGCAGTATGTGCTTGACGCGTCAGTATTCAGGGCGTCGCTGACGATCGCCCATCTGGGCAAGCGCCCCATGCTGTACGGCTGCGGTTTCCACCCGTTTTTTGTCTTTGATGCGCGAAGCACCGTGCAGTTTTCTGCCAGCGGTTACTGGCCGGAAGGCGAGCACCATTTGCCGCTGGCCTGGCAGAGTGAACTGCCGACGGAGGCTGATTTTACCAGGGCGCAGTATGGCGCGGATCGCTGGCTAAATGTGGGGTATTCCGGCTGGAGTGGGCAGGCGATCATTCAACGTAATGTGATGCGTGTCACGATTTCTGCGCAAACTCCCTGGCTTATGCTTTTCAGAATGCCAGGTGAGTCATTTCTTTGTCTGGAACCGCAGACGCATCCGGTGAATGCCCACCACATGCCGGGGCAGCCGGGATTGCGGATGTTAGGCTCTGGAGAACAGTGCCGATTCGCGATGGAGATTCGCGTTGATTAGCGACAAAACGTTGTTATGTTGCTGTTAATGTTCACTTGCGCCAGCCTGCGTTTATCGCCAGACTATCGCCTCCACACGGGAGGGGATCATGTCTTTGCACTCCACGCGCTGGCTGGCGCTCGGTTACTTCACCTATTTTTTTAGCTACGGGATTTTTCTTCCCTTCTGGAGCGTCTGGCTTAAAGGGCTTGGCCTCACGCCGGAGACGATCGGCCTCTTATTGGGCGCTGGTCTGGTCGCCCGTTTTCTTGGCAGTTTGATCATTGCCCCGCGGGTCAGCGATCCATCACGGCTGATCTCCGCGTTACGCATTCTGGCGCTACTAACGCTGATCTTTGCGCTGGCCTTCTGGGCCGGAACCCATGTCGCCTGGCTGATGGTGGTAATGGTCGGCTTTAACCTCTTCTTCTCGCCGCTGGTGCCGCTCACGGACGCGCTGGCGAATACCTGGCAAAAGCAGATCACCATGGATTATGGACGGGTGCGTCTGTGGGGATCGGTCGCGTTTGTGATTGGTTCGGCGCTAACCGGCAAACTGGTCAGCCTGTTTGATTACCGGGCGATTCTGGCGCTGCTGACGCTGGGCGTCGCCTCAATGTTGCTGGGAATGCTGATTCGCCCCAGCGTGTTGCCCAAAGGGGAAAACCGTCACCAGGAGAGCGCTGGCTGGCCCGCCTGGCGTTCGCTGGTCACACAAAGCTGGCGCTTTCTGGCCTGCGTCTGTCTGTTGCAGGGGGCGCATGCCGCCTACTACGGTTTCAGCGCTATTTACTGGCAGGGGGCGGGGTATTCCGCGTCGGCGGTCGGCTATCTCTGGTCTCTCGGCGTGGTGGCAGAAGTGATCATCTTTGCCCTGAGCAATAAGCTGTTCCGCCGCTTTAGCGCCCGCGATCTGTTACTGCTCTCCGCCATCTGCGGTGTGATTCGCTGGGGACTGATGGGCTGGACGACGGCGCTGCCGTGGCTGATTGTGGTGCAGATCCTCCATTGTGGCACCTTTACCGTCTGCCACCTGGCGGCGATGCGTTATATTGCGGCGCGTCAGGGAAGCGAAGTCATTCGTCTGCAGGCGGTCTATTCTGCTGTGGCGATGGGCGGCAGCATTGCCATCATGACCGTGTTTGCTGGCTTCCTGTACCAGAATCTGGGCAACGGCGTCTTCTGGGTGATGGCGCTGGTGGCGTTGCCGGCTATGGTACTGCGGCCAAAAGTGGCCGCTTCAGCCTGATTCCAGCATCTTGCGGATCTGCTGCTGCTGATGTGGCGTCAGCGCCTGATCCGCATGAATCAATGGGGGTGAAAAGAGCGGCAGCAGCGTGGCGTAAGGGGTAACAATCAGCGCCACGCCGCGCGGTGAGCCTTCCTGCTGGAAAGTTCGCATCGGCAATGGCTTGATGTTCAGCGGCAGTAGCGTCAGTTCACGTAGTTGTTGTTCTATCTGCTGCTCCAGTTGCGGATTATCACCGGTCAGTAAGACGACCTGTTTCTCATGCAGGTCATTATCCTGCATCAGCCATGCGCCAAAAATCACCGCCACCAGTCCCGTCTCTTCTTCAGAAAACTCAACGGCATACTCTTCTTCAAACCCGCGTAACGCATCGCGGGTGGTACGCATCAGACGCGGATAGAGGCGGGCGAACTCTTCTGGCAAGGTGTTATCGATGCCAATCGAAAACAGGCAGCGGTTCAGCGCCTGGGACAGATGGATATAGAGCTGATCGTTTAGCCCCTGCTCGTCGTTAAAACGCACTGCGCCCATTTCGCGAAAACGCAGGATCAGGCGGGCGATCGCCAGGCGCAACCGCCGGTTCTGCTGGTGGTTATCGCGAATCGGGTCCGGGATGCGGACCATCGAAAACAGCAGCGCCATAAACAGCGATTCCGTTAATGGCGCATCCTTGCGGACACGACGCTGCCAGTGACGGCCAATCTCCTGCGCTAACGCGTATTCAGCGCAGGATTGCGCCCAGCGCTGCTGGACGGGATTGAATTCTGGCGAGATCCCCGCGTGATGCTGCAACAGACAATATTGCAGATAGAGGCGCAGGAACTGGATGTCCCGGCACTCGAACGGCTTTTGCAGACGACGCGCACAAAGGTTAATCAGCGCATGCAGATTGGTATCGTCATACAGCGTGCGCAGGATCCCCCGCTGTTTTAGCTCAATTTTGAGGGCGGGGGCAAAGTGTTGATTAATGAACGCCGGACACAAACGCAGGCCGCGTCTGAGCCAGTGTAAGAGGCAGAGGCGTTGGTTAAGCGCAGTACCTTCGATCCGGTAGCACCCATTCGGACCAGTGCTGATGCTAAGTCGATGATAGCGTTGGATCTCCAGTCCCGTTTCGACAATATCCTCACGGGCAACAGTATCATCGACACCATTTAGCGCACTGAACATTTCCGCGGTGGCAATCTGCCCCGGCTGGAAAAGCGTCAGCAAAACCTGGCAACGGCGCTGGGGAGCAGAAAGTACAGATGGCGGAGCAAGCGTTGTCATCATCTGTCGGATCTCCCTTAGGTATGTTAGATAAGAATAGCTAAAGTTTTTCCATAGCCATTACGAATGAAATGTTTTGCGTCAGGAATGCAGGGAGAGGTCACAGAATTTTTCACGTGTGCAACCGTGTAAGAGAGTTTAACGCAGCGCTTTATTAGGATTTTCCGCGTTTTTATCTTCAGATTGTGCAGTAAAAAGCCTCGCCAGGGGAGACGAGGCTGAAAGGTTATTAATGGATTAACGATCCTGTCGCAGGGTTAACCCGACATCACCACCCGGATGCACGGCCAGCAGTGTTTCTCTGGTATAGCCGCTTTCACTCATCAGGCAGGCGCAGGCAGCATCAAAGATCGCAATCACCAGCATGATGGAGGTGGTCGCCAGCATGTTCAGTGGATCCGCCTCGCGCTGGACGCCGGTGGAAATCACCAGTCGGGCGGCCTTTGCAATGGCGGAATCCGCGTTTTCCGTAACGCTGATAATCGGCACGTTGCGCGCCGCAAGGCCTGGCAATAAGCGCGTGAGCTCGTCAGAGTTACCGCCGCGCGAGAGTAAAATCATCCGATCGTCCGCTCGTAAAAAACCGAGATCGCCGTGCGCGGCATCGGTGGCGTTAAGGTAGATCGCCGGGCGCTCAACGCAGGAGAGCATGTGGGCGATTTTACGCGCCGCAATGCCAGAGGTGCCGACGCCGGTGACCACGATTTTCCCCTGACATTCACGCAATTCCGTCATTAATGCATTCCAGACCGGTTCGCTCAAATGCTGACCCAGACCGGCCAGCGCCTCACTGTAGAGGGTCCAGGTATCGGTGGCCTGTTGCCATGGGCTACTCATGCGTCCCCCTGCATCAACTGACGGTACTTCATGTGATCCTGATACATCTCGTGGAACACCTGATATTTACGGTCGTAATACTGCTTAATGCGATTGGTCTGCGGGGTGACCGTTTTACCTATCCGGCTCATGGCCGACATTGCTTCCGGGAAGGTCTCGAACACGCCGGCGGCGATGGTGCCCATCATTGCGCCACCGAGCAGCATCGCTTCGCTCTCTTCCGGCAGCAGCATGGCGCAACCAGTGGCATTGGCATGTTCCTGCACAAAGATAGGGTTCTTGGTGCCGCCGCCGCTGGCCATGATGGTGTCGATGCTGTACCCACTTTGGTTCATGGTTTCAATGATGTGACGCGTACCCAACGCGATGGCCTGAATGGTTGCCAGATAGTGCAGCGCCATGTCTTCCGGCGTGCGGGAAAGCTTCAGCCCACTGATCGCCCCGGTCAGCGTCGGATTGGCGCGCGGCGAACGGTTGCCGTGGAAGTAGGGCAGAATATGAATATCACGGGTCAGAAAGGCGATATTCTCCGGCTCGCCTGCCATTTTACGCAGCAGCGCGTTCAGCACTTCATAAATGGTTTGCCCCTGCGCTTTGGCTTGCGCCAGCAGCGTATCGTAACAAGGGTGCGACTGAATAATGTGGTCGATCAGCGCGCCGGTCGCGGACTGTCCGCCTTCATTGAGCCAGTATTCCGGCAACACGGCGGAATAGTAAGGACCCCAGACGCCGCCAATAAAGCGAGGCTCTTTTGAGATCGCCATATGACCGGTTGAGGTGCCGCCAATCAGGGCAACGCGACGGTCAAAGTCAGCGACTTCGCCAGAGACACCGCAGGCGCCAAGCGTGCCGAGGGTACCCGCATGGGCATCGATGATCGACACGCTGACGGCGGTGCCCGGAATCAACCCCATTTCACTGGCGGCGCGCTGAGTCAGTCCGTGACCAAGCGGTTCGCCCATCGTTTTCACATAGCGACCAATTTTTGCCGCATCGTGCTCCAGCAGATCTTCCAGTCCGATCTCGCGGAAGTAGCTGGCATCCCACTTGTCTTCATGGCCCATGTAGGTCCATTTGCACACTGTGGAACACAGTGAACGCGTGTCGTCGCCGGTGGCGCGCCAGGTCAGGAAGTCGGGTAAATCAAAATAGTAGCCCGCGTTGGCCCAGGTGTTAGGCATATGCTGTTTCAGCCACAGCAGTTTCGGCGTCTGCATTTCCGGGGAGATGATCCCGCCTACGTAGTCCAGCACCCGATGGTGCATCGCGTTGATACGCTCGGCCTGGGTGATGGCGCGGTGATCCATCCACACGATGATGTTTTGCTCGCTGCGCCCGGAAGGGCTGATGGTCAGCGGTTTGCCCTCCTTATCCAGCACCACCAGCGAACAGGTGGCGTCAAATCCCAACCCTTTCACCTGAATGGGGTTGATATCGGACTGATTAATGGCATCACGAACCGCGTTGCAGACGGCCTGCCAGATGTTATCGGACGACTGCTCGACGAAATCGGCCTGCGGGCGGTAAATTTCAATCGCGCGAGTGGCCTGACCGACCATTCTGCCGTTGAGATCAAACACCCCTGCGCGAGCGCTGCCGGTTCCTACATCCACACCAATAAAGTAACTCGCCATAATTTTTCTCCTGAAATCAGGCTCTACGATTCTGTAATGCGATAAAGAGGATGAGTACCGCGCCCCAAAGCGCCATCGTCAGATAGCTACTGATCCCCAGCAAGTTAAAGCCGCTTTCCAGCATTTGCAGCACAACCAGCGCCAGCACCAGGCCGATGATACGGCCAAATCCGCCGTCCGGATTGATGCCGCCCAGCACCGAGGCGAGAATAGTGACCAGCAGATAAGACTCACCGTATCCGGCCTTCGCCGAGTTGAATTTCGCCATCATTAAGATTGCGGCCACCCAGCCGAGCAGGGCGGAAATGACGTAGACGGAAATCTGCACCCGAACGGTATTCACGCCGCTGTAGCGGGTCGCCTGTTCGTTGGATCCCATCAGATAAAGACTACGCCCGAGCGTGGTGTGTTCCAGCAATACCCACAGCAGCACCGCAACCACGATGAACAGCAGCAGAGCCACGGGAATACCTGCGAGGGTGGCGTTGCCGAGGTACTGAATTGCCGCCGGGAAGCCCGAAATCACCGTGCCGTTAGAGAGT
>NZ_JBFWLF010000111.1:0-13175 GCF_050252275.1 Citrobacter sp.
CTTCACCAAGCGTAAAGATCGCGGCGGATACGCCCCAGAGCAGCAGGCTGTTGCCGGAGATCATGAACCCGCCGAGACCAATCACAAAACAGACGGTGCCAAAGCCCATCAGCGGACGAATGTTAGCCGGCGTCAGTCTGCGCCCCACGGCATACTGCAAGCTGACGACCACCGCGGCGTTGACGGGCAACACCACCGCCACGACTTTCTCAGCGAAATTGCCATCGGCGACGACCATCACATACTGAGAGAGACAGGACGCAAACGCACCGGAAACAAACGAGGCCAGAAACGCCGACAGCGTAAACCAGAACAGTGCTTTATCATGCAGCAGTACCGCAGGCGACCAGGCGACGCTGTTTTCGCTATTGACGGCGGCGGCAGAACGCTTAACCAGAAGCTGGATAAACACCAGCGGAAAGGCGGAGCAGAAGGCGGCGAGCCAGAAGGGTAAGTTGATGCTCTGCATCACCAGCAGCGTGCCGAGCGGCGGGCCAACGGTCCAGCCGATATTCAGTACCGTATAGTTGAGCGAAAAGATTTTTGCCTTCGCGCCGGGCGAGAGATGGTCGGCAAACCAGGCTTTCAGCACGGTGGCAAACACCGAATAAGCGCAATTGATCAGGGCAAAAAGCAGCACCACCAGCATTACGCTATCAACCAACGGAATGGCGATAAAGCCAAAGGCAAAGGCGGAAATCGCCAGAAGCATGTAGCGCTTCTTGTCGAATTTGTCCGCCAGAATGCCAAAGCCAAGGCTAAAGACCACGCCGATGGTCAACGCAATGGTCATGGCATAGCCGATCAGATCCACGCTCAGGTCGTACTGGCGACTCAGATAAATGGTCATGAAGGGCAGCGTTGCGCCACGACCGATCGTCAGTAACAGTGAGGAGGCGAGTAAAGCAAGGGTGGATCGTCTCAGCGTTTTGTTCATTTCTCTGCCCGACAGTGCGTTTCGTTATATTTGTTTTAGATATGTAAAGAAATAACACGGCAAAAGTGTGATGTATAGCGGATAAATTGTTCTATTGTGCACTGCTATCCCTACCAGAATTAATGATCTGTTGCGGGCTACTCATTTCCGTTACTTTAACTTGTTTACAAAAATTTAAACTTCGCGGAGCGGTGGTATGACGCGCAAAGACGGGCTGTTGGCATTACTGGTGGTGGTGGTTTGGGGGCTGAACTTTGTTGTCATTAAGGTGGGGCTGCATGCAATGCCACCGCTGATGCTGGCGGGGTTGCGCTTTTTGCTGGTGGCGTTTCCGGCGATATTTTTTGTTGCGCGTCCGCGTATTCCGCTGTCGCTACTGCTTGGTTACGGCCTGACAATCAGCTTCGGTCAGTTTGCCTTTCTGTTTTGCGCGATCAAATTTGGCATGCCAGCAGGGCTGGCGTCGCTGGTATTGCAGGCTCAGGCCTTTTTCACCATCGTGCTTGGCGCATTTGCCTTTGGCGAACGTTTGCAGGGCAAACAAATTGCCGGAATTGCGCTCGCAATTTTTGGTGTGCTGGTGCTGATTGAAGGCAGCCTCAACGGACAGCATGTCGGGATGCTCGGCTTTATGCTGACGCTGGCGGCGGCATTTAGCTGGGCCTGCGGCAATATCTTCAATAAAAAAATAATGGGGCATGCCTCGCGCCCGCCGGTAATGTCGCTGGTGGTCTGGAGCGCACTGATTCCGATACTGCCGTTCTTTGCAGCGTCGCTGTTGCTCGACGGCGCGACGCAAATCGTTGAAAGCCTGATTGCCATCGATCTGACCACGATCTTATCGCTGGTCTATCTGGCCTTTGTTGCCACGATAGTCGGCTACGGGATCTGGGGTACGCTGCTCGGGCGTTATGAAACCTGGCGTGTTGCGCCGCTCTCCCTGCTGGTGCCGGTGGTGGGACTGGCCAGCGCGGCGCTGTTGCTCGACGAAACGCTGAGCGCATTACAGCTGTTTGGCGCGGTGCTGATCATGGCCGGTCTGTACATCAACGTGTTTGGTTTTCGCTGGCGCAGAACGGCGCAGGTGAGGGGATCGTAGGGCGGAAAAAGCAAATAGCGCAGGGATTGCCTGATGTCGCTGCGCTGATCAGGCCTGGCAGGTAGAAACTGACGTTAATATTATCACAATCATCCATTGTTATTTAATACTTAGAAATGAATTTAAAAATAGTAACAGATATTTTAATAGAGCAGCCATGCACAGGCTGCTCTATTTTTAAGTGATGGCTATATTTTAAATAAATGTTGAACTTGATAATTTTTTGATGATATGTTACGACGAGGAAATGTTCACAGGTTGGAGGTAAATTATATGACGCCAAAAGAGATACTTTGCCAATGGGTTGACGCATTTAATAATGCTGATATAGAAACTATTTCAGAATTATATGATGAGAATGCAATAAATCATCAGGTTGCCAATGAGCCAGTTATTGGTAAAGAGGCGATAAAGAAAATGTTTGAGCAAGATTTTTCTTACACGGATATGGTTTGTATCGTTGAAAACATTTTCGAAGATGGACAATGGGCAATTTTAGAGTGGCGTGACCCATTAGGTCTGAGAGGTTGCGGTTTTTTCCAAATAGTAAATAATAAAATTTTATTTCAAAGAGGCTACTGGGATAAGCTAACTTTCTTGAGACAGCATAATTTGCCTATTGAATAAAATGAAGACGTAAAAGAAGAGCGAAAACGGCGCTGCGGGAAATTTTAAGAATATAACGATCAGGGGGATAAAAAAAGCCCCGCTTTTCAGCAGGGCGAAAACGAATCACAGGCTGTGCCGGTTGTAATAGGGCACGCCCAGTTCGTCGGACTTGTCACTTCCCGCGCCCATGTGATTAAAATCAAACGGCGACTGTTCCTGTGAAGTGGGGACAATCATCGTGTCACGACTGTTTGTCGTGGTGGGCTGCGCGGATTGCTCCGCAACGCTCTGACCTGAGACAACAAGCAGCAGGGCCAGCATTGCAGAAGACAACAGTTTCATGATTTCCTCGATTACGTCGTTTACAGGCGATGGTTAGTTACAATGGTTCAGCGGTAGCAAATACCGCGATTCGCCGCGCATATTGGTAATACGGTATTTATGCGGCGGAACGTCGAAATAGTTTTTGAATGTCCGGGTCAGCGTCTGCTGCGACTCGAAACCGTAACGTTCTGCCAGATATAAAATCGGCTCGTTACTCTCTTTTAATTTCTGCGCTATTTCGGTCATTTTACGGCTGCGGATGTACTGGCCTAATGAATGGCCGGTCTCTTTTTTGAACATCCGTTGCAGGTGCCATTTGGAGTAACCTGAACGCTCAGACACTTTTTCCAGTGAGAGCGGCGATTCCAGGTTATCTTCGATCCAGTCCAAAATGCTATGAATGGTGATAGCGTCAGTATTGCGTCTGGACATCGTCATACCTCTTCTTGTTTTACGGCAGTACTTTCTTAAGCAAATGCTCAAGTGTTGCCACTTCGTCCGCCGTTAAGTTTTTTGTTAATTCCTGGTGCAGGTCTTGTCCTACTAATTGATGACATTGCTCACAAATTGCCGCGCCGTGTTCGGTGAGTTTCACCAGCACACCGCGTTTGTCATGTGGGTTAGGCAGTCTGTCAATCCAGCCTTTGCAGACCAGACGCTCGAGCATGCGCGTTAAGGCGCCGAGATCGACAGACAACACTTTTTTCAGTTCAACCGGGGTAATGCAGCCCGCACAACGGATAGAGCAGAGCACCTTAAACTGTGCTGCCGTGATATCCAGCGGCGAGAGATAGTCGTTCAACAGACGATCTTTCTTCTGATTGACCATGTGGATCAAGCGCCCCAGTGGGATGATTTCATTGAATAAGTCACTGGTGCTTTTCACAATGGTTGCCCTGGCAAGTATTTAGTTACGGCAGATAATATTGCCCAGGCAACTATAAGTCAAACGAATGGATTTACCGATCACACGTTTTGCTAAAAGCGAAAAGACACGCGCTGTGTCACATTTTATTTAGTTAATGATAATTACCAGTTATCTTTTGGGTCGCTAACGAATGCTTACAGCACCAGAATGGCTAACTTCATGGTTTTCCACTTATACTTGCCGCTAATACATGGGTGAAACAGGAATGACGGCCAATATGATGGATTTGTTTAAAGCAATAGGGCTGGGGCTGGTAGTGATTCTCCCTCTGGCGAATCCGTTGACGACCGTCGCGCTGTTTCTCGGCCTTGCCGGGAACATGAACAGCGCAGAACGGAATCACCAGTCGTTAATGGCATCGGTTTACGTGTTTGCCATCATGATGGTGGCCTACTATGCGGGCCAACTGGTGATGAATACTTTCGGTATCTCCATTCCGGGCCTGCGTATCGCCGGGGGGTTAATTGTGGCGTTCATCGGTTTCCGCATGCTGTTTCCGCAGCAAAAAGCGCATGAATCGCCGGAGGCACGGAGCAAGTCGGAAGAGCTGGAAGATGAGCCGACCGCCAATATCGCGTTTGTGCCGCTGGCAATGCCAAGCACGGCGGGGCCGGGGACCATTGCGATGATTATTAGCTCCGCCTCAACGGTGCGTCATGGCACGGATTTTCCTGACTGGGTGATTACCGTCGCGCCGCCGCTCATCTTTGCCCTGGTGGGGGTGATCCTGTGGGGATGCTTACGCAGTTCCGGGGCGATTATGCGTCTGGTGGGCAAGGGCGGTATTGAAGCCATTTCCCGGCTGATGGGCTTTCTGCTGGTCTGTATGGGCGTGCAGTTTATTATTAACGGCGTGCTGGAAATTATTAAAACCTACTGATCAAAAAGCCCGGTCGCGATGATCGGGCTGTCTGTCAGGAATGCTGTGGTTGTTCTTCTAATGAGACCGGCCATTTACGGAAGATAATCACCGACCAGATCAGCGCGGAAAGTGCCGGAACGGCCCCCACGTAGCCAATGGTTGACATCGACCAGTGCAGACTCACCTGATTTCCCACCAGCGCGCCCGCGCCAATACCAATATTGAAAATGCCGGAAAACAGCGCCATCGCTACATCCGTGGCATCCGGAGCCAGCGCCAGCACCTTCACCTGCATCCCGAGGCCAATCACCATGATGGCTATCCCCCAGAAAACGCTCAGAACAGCCAGATGAGATTCACTGTCAGCGGCAGGTAAAAGCAATACCAGGCAGAGCAGCAGCAGCGCGATGGCGATGCTGATGAGCGCCGAGGCATGGTGATTGCCGAGCTTGCCAAAGATAATGCTGCCGATAATGCCTGCACCGCCCAGCACCAGTAACAGTACGGTGGCGAAATTCGCGCTCAACCCGGCAACAGTCTGCACAAACGGTTCGATATAGCTGTACGCGGTGTAGTGCGCCGTCACCACCACCACCGTCAACAGATAGAGGCACATCAGCGCCGGACGGCGGAACAGCAGTGGCAGACTTTTCAGCGAGCCGGAATGTTCACTTGGTAATTTCGGCAGCAGCTTGATCAGGCAAATCAGGGTGATGAATGCCCCCATCCCGATGGCGAAGAAGGTGGTTCGCCAGCCAAAATACTGACCAACAATACGACCAAGCGGTAAGCCCAGCACCATCGCCAGCGCCGTTCCGGTGGCGAGTAAACTTAATGCCTGAGCGCGTTTGCCCGCGGGAGCAAGGCGGATCGCCAGTGAGGCGGTAATCGACCAGAAGATCGCGTGCGCAAAGGCAATCCCGATGCGGCTAATCACCAGCACGGTGAAGTTCCACGCCAGGAACGAGAGCACATGGCTGGCAATAAACAGCACAAACAAGCATATCAGCAGCTTACGCCGCTCAACCTGACTGGTCAGCAACATGAACGGCAGGGACAACAGCGCGACAACCCAGGCGTAGATCGTCAGCATGATCCCGACCTGTGCGGTCTGCATACTAAAACTCTGTGCGATGTCGGAAAGCAGACCCACGGGGACAAATTCTGTGGTATTGAAAATAAACGCAGCAATAGCCAGCGTAACGACCCGTAACCACGCGACTTTGCGGGAAACCGTTGGAGTTGTCATATGAATGAATCGGTTCGTTGCGAAAAGGAGAGGATGCGATCTTAAAACGTTTGCTGATGAAAAGACAACCGTTTTGTGATTCAGATCTCGTTTTCAGCATTGTTCCGTCAGCAGCTCAATGAACGCTTCCAGTTGGCGCATCTTCGCCCCGCGCCGCCAGACCAGCCAGGTCGTCAGCCAGCGCCAGTTACCGGACAGCGGCCAGGCCTCAACCTGTTGATGTCCGGGCATACTTTCCAGCATCGAACGGGGGATTAACGCGATACCGGCACCGGCGATCACACAGGCCAGCATGCCGTGATAGGACTCCATTTCGTGGATCGTGCCTGGCATTGCCCGATCGGCATGAAACCAGCTTTCGAAATGGCGGCGATAGGAACAATTGGCGCGAAAGGCGTAAATGTGACTGCCGTTGACCTCGCTGGCGCGTGTCACTGGCGGGTGACCGTGCGGCGTAACCACCATCATCTCTTCCTGATACACCGGCATCCCTTCAAGACCGGGGTGGGTAATCGGTCCGTCCACAAAGGCGGCATTGAGATGACCCTGAAGCACGCCGTCCAGCATGTTGCCAGAAGGCCCGGTCGCCAGGGAGAACTGGATTTTGGGGTAGCGCTGATTGTAGCGAGCAAGCGTAGCCGGTATGCGTACCGCGGCGGTGCTTTCCAGCGCGCCCAGTGAGAACAGCCCCTGGGGTTCATCACCCGCGACAACCATTCGCGCCTCGTCAACCAGCGCGAGGATCTGCTGACTGTAGCGCAGAAAGTTGTGCCCGGCGGGGGAAAGGCGCAGGCGCTGATTCTCGCGAATAAACAGATCGACGCCGAGATCGGCCTCCAGTTGGCGAATGCGGGTGGTGAGATTGGAGGGGACACGGTGCACCTTCGCCGCTGCCTGGGTGATGCTGCCCGTTTCGGCAACCGCGTTAAACATCTCCAGTTGGGTCAGATCCATAATGTTCTCTCATCGTGAATAGTTTGGTTAATATTATTCATTTTTCGGAAAGAGTAAATGCGTCCATGATGATCGCATCAAGAACGATGGAGAGACTGTATGACGATTTCACCGGCAACCCACGCCATTTCCACCAACCCGTACAATGGCGAACGCCTTTCAGCACTGCCGTGGTCTACGGCCAAAGACATTGAACAGGCGCTACAGCTTGCGGCCGTGGGATTTCGCGACTGGAAACAGACTACGGTGGCGTATCGGGCGCAGAAATTACGTGACATCGGCCAGGCCTTACGCGTGCGTGGCGAAGAGATGGCGCAGTGCATTACCCGTGAGATGGGCAAACCGATTAAACAGGCGCGTGCAGAGGTGGCAAAATCGGCGTCACTGTGTGACTGGTATGCAGAACACGGCCCGGCGATGCTGGACGCTGAACCCACGCAGGTGGAAAACCAACAGGCGGTCATTGAGTATCGTCCGTTAGGTACCATTCTGGCGGTCATGCCGTGGAACTTTCCGCTGTGGCAGGTGCTGCGCGGAGCGGTGCCGATTTTGCTGGCCGGTAATGGCTATCTGCTTAAGCCTGCGCCGAACGTCATTGGCTGCGCGCAAATCATCCGCCAGGTTTTTGCTGATGCAGCGATACCCGTCGGCGTCTACGGCTGGCTGAATGCGGATAATCAGGGCGTCAGCACATTGATAAACGATGCGCGGATTGCGGCCGTGACGGTGACCGGTAGCGTGCGTGCAGGGGCAGCCATTGGCACTCAGGCCGGAGCCGCGTTGAAAAAATGTGTGCTGGAACTGGGAGGTTCCGATCCGTTTATTGTGCTTAACGATGCCGATCTGGATCTGGCAGTGCAGGCGGCGGTGGCCGGACGCTACCAAAATAGTGGGCAGGTTTGTGCGGCGGCGAAACGCTTTATTCTCGAAGAGGGGATCGCAGAGTGCTTTATCGCGCGCTTTGTGGCGGCTGCCGCCGCGCTGAAGCAGGGCGATCCGCTGGCGGAGGAGAGCGAACTCGGACCGATGGCGCGTGCCGATCTGCGTGACGAGTTGCATCAGCAGGTGCAGGCGACGATTGCCGAAGGCGCTGAGTTACGACTTGGCGGTGAGATGCCTTCCGGAGCCGGTAACTTTTATCCGGCCACGGTGCTGACTAACGTAACCCCTGAGATGACAGCGTTTCGCGAAGAACTGTTCGGGCCGGTTGCGGCGATCGCCATAGCGAAGAGTGCTGAGCATGCGCTGGAACTCGCAAACGACAGTGACTTTGGTCTGTCGGCGACCCTTTTTACCGCCGATGAAGCCCGGGCACTGGAGATGGCCGCACGTCTGGAATGCGGCGGTGTCTTTATCAACGGCTTTAGCGCCAGCGATGCCCGGGTGGCGTTTGGCGGCGTGAAGAAGAGCGGCTTTGGTCGCGAACTCTCGCACTTTGGTCTGCGTGAATTCTGTAATGTGCAGACCGTCTGGAAGAACCGACGCTAATCTTTCCGGCGCTCTGCGGGGCGCCTTGTCACATTTCTGCCATAGTTTTGTCATTTACGCTTCGTAGACTCGCGCTTAACGTGTTGATACTGAAGAATATTATGAACTTAACTCAAATTTTACGTCGCGTTGCGCGCCATTTTCTACCGCAGCAGTTTGGCCTGTTAACCGGGATTTTTTGCATCATTGCGCTGTTTTCCGTGCTGCAAATGACGTCGTCACTGATGCTGTCGTTTTCTGTCAGTCAGGCCCGGGAAAACGAGCAGCGTAACCAACAGGCGTTGCGTCAACAGACAAAAGTTGAAGAGGCAAGGATTGCGCTTCTGACCGCCAGCGATCTGCTCAATCGGGCGGGTGTTTACTTTATGCAGGATGCCGCCACGGGTTCTGAAGGCAGCTGGCAGCCGTTGATTGACGAAGCCCGGCAGGCGTTAACTCAGTCGACAACCGCGTGGAAGGCATGGCGCGAAATGAACCCGCAGGCGGACGACGGGCTGGTCGACAGCTATCAGCGTTTTAGCGGCGGTATCCAGGAACAGGTGACAGGGCTAAGTAAGACGCAGTCGATTGACGCGTTCTTTGCGGTGCCCATTCAGGCGTTTCAGGCTGACTTCAATGATAACTATGCCAGAGTGCAAAAAGTCACTGCCCAGGAGCGGGAGAGTGGACGACAACAACTGCTGGATCGTCTACTCGATCTTCAGCATCTGTTCTTACTCCTGCCGGTAATGCTGCTGGCCATTGCGATCGTGGTCTGGTGGGGGATGTCGCGCTGGGTGATTTCTCCGCTGCGTCGGCTGATCGCACATATTGATATTCTGGCGGCAGGCGATCTCTCACAGCCGCTTCCTGCCGTACCTGGATCTAACCGGGAAGTGTCGCAGCTCCACGTAAGAATTGGTGCGATGCAGCAGGGGCTACGTGAACTGGTCAAGCAGGTCAGTGAGGCAACGACGGCGATGGCTGACAATATCGAAAGGCTGGCGCAGAACAATACGCGCTTGTATCAGCAGTCGGCGAAACAGAGTGAAGAACTGCATAACGTCACCTCGCATATTTCTGTGCTGGAAACGCACGTTGAAGATAACAGCGGATATGCCCAACTGGCGAATAAGCGTGCGGAAGAAGCGCGCGCCATTGCGGCAGGCGGTGACCGAATGATGGATACCGTGAATCGTTCAATGCAGGCGATTGTGACGCGCTCGGCGGAAATGCGCGGGATTATTGCGCTGATTGATAACGTCGCCTTCCAGACTAATATTCTGGCGCTGAACGCGGCTATCGAAGCCGCCCATGCCGGTGAGCAGGGACGCGGCTTTGCGGTGGTGGCAAGAGAAGTGGGACTGCTGGCGCGCAAGAGCAGTCAGTCCACGCAGGATATTCAGGCGCTGATCTATCACTCTCTGCAAGGAATAGAAGAAGGGTCAAGCGCAGTGACGCATCTGGAAGAGAACTTACAGCAGGTGATCGCGCTGGTGGAAAATCTGGGCGCCTCGCTGAATGATATCTCCGCCGCGACGCTGCATCAGGGAGCCCGAATCCATCAAATGACGCGTCAGCTGCAGGCGCTGAACCTGGTCGCGCGTGATACCCGCGAACTGGTGGATACGGCATCGGCCTCTTCGCAGCAGTTACATAATGAATCGCACCAGTTGATTCACGCCGTGGCGAGATTCCGACTTCCGGCCTGACGTGGGGTATTCCGCTCTGCTATACTCGCAGCCCTTTTCAGACCGGCAGGCAAGGAGCGTGGTGTGGCAATCACTCTGGACAATTCAATTTTAGAGGCCATTCTGGCGGAGGTTCGCCCGCTGATAGGTCAGGGCAAGGTTGCGGACTATATTCCCGCGCTGGCCTCGGTTGACGGGTCCCGACTGGGTATTGCGATTTGCACCGTGGAAGGTCAGCTCTGGCAGGCCGGGGTTGCGACTGAACGCTTTTCCATTCAGTCAATTTCGAAGGTACTCAGTCTGGTGGTGGCAATGCGTCACTATTCAGAGGATGAGATCTGGCAAAGGGTGGGGAAAGATCCGTCCGGTTCGCCGTTTAATTCGCTGGTGCAGTTAGAAATGGAGCACGGCATTCCGCGTAATCCGTTTATTAATGCCGGGGCGCTGGTTGTCTGTGACATGTTACAGGGGCGACTCAGCGCACCGCGTCAGCGTATGCTGGAAGTGGTTCGTGCGCTGAGCGGTGTGCCGGATATCGCTTATGATGCGGTGGTGGCCCGTTCAGAGTTCGAACACTCCGCCCGTAATGCCGCCATTGCCTGGCTGATGAAATCCTTCGGTAATTTTCATCATGACGTGACGACGGTCCTGCAAAACTATTTTCATTACTGTGCGCTGAAAATGAGCTGTGTGGAACTGGCGAAGACGTTTGTCTTTCTGGCGAACCAGGGGAAAGCGTTTCATCTTGATGAGCCTGTGGTGACGCCGATGCAGGCACGACAGATCAATGCGCTGATGGCGACCAGCGGAATGTACCAGAACGCCGGGGAATTTGCGTGGCGCGTTGGCTTGCCCGCGAAATCGGGTGTAGGCGGGGGAATTGTGGCGATAGTGCCGCATGAGATGGCGATCGCCGTGTGGAGTCCTGAACTGGATCCGACCGGGAATTCGCTCGCGGGTATCGCTGCGCTGGAACAACTGACTCAACGCTTAGGACGTTCAGTTTACTGATGAACACGTTTGATCCGCTTTTTGCCCGTCTGTCGCGCTCGCCGTTTCGCTCCCGTTTTCGTCTGGGCACGAAAGAGAGACAGTATTGCTGGGATAAAGGAGCAGAGGTTATCGATCAACATGCTGCGGATTTTGTGGCGAAGCGACTTGCGCCAGCCGCACCGGTCAATGACGGCAAACAAACGCCGATGCGCGGTCATCCGGTATTTATCGCCCAACATGCCACGGCGACCTGCTGTCGCGGCTGTCTTGCTAAATGGCATAATATCGCCCAGGGACAGGCGTTGAGCGATGAGCAACAGCAGTATGTGGTCGCTGTTATCCATCACTGGTTAGTGCTTCAAATGAATACACCGTAATAATTAAATGGTTACGTTAATCCCATAAAATAAGCATGGTTTATTGCTGGCGGATTTAACAAATAAAAATGTTAACGCAGCTGGAGTACGACTACCTTTGAGAATAATTCATGCTATTCTCTTAAATATTATAACCATTACGCAGAGATAATTGCCGACGGCAATTATATGGATAGATATTTAATGCACGTACTCCACATTCCGTCTTTCCGGCTGTTTCAGGAAGGCCATTCACTGCGTAACGCCAGCGTTATTTTTGCTTTAACCACACTGTTCTACTTTATTGGCGCCGAGCTGCGCCTGGTGCATGAACTCTCGCTGTTCTGGCCGCTCAACGGCGTGATCGCCGGGATTTTTGCCCGTTATGTCTGGTTAAACAAGCTGCATTATTATGCTGTTAGCTACGTCGCCATGCTGGGTTATGATGCGATCACCACCGAGTGGGGATGGGTATCGCTGATTATTAATCTCTCCAACATGGTGTTTATCGTGGTTGTCGCCCAACTGGTGATCCGCGATAAGCGACTGGGGAAAAATAAATATGAGCCTATCAGTGCGTTACGCTTATTTAATTACTGTCTGATTGCGGCACTGCTCTGCGCCATAATTGGCGCGATGGGATCTGTGGGTATAGACCGACTGTCATTCTGGCCACTGGTGGCTGACTGGTTCAGCGAACAATTCTCAACCGGGGTGCTGATTGTGCCCTGTATGTTGACGCTGGGTATTCCCGGCGCGGTAAAACGCTTTAAACCCGAACAACTGATGCCGGTGGCGGCGTTAATTATCTCGGTGCTGGCATCGGTCATTATTGGCGGCGCCGGAAGCCTGGCCTTTCCGCTGCCGGCGCTGATCTGGTGTGCGGTGCGCTACACCCCGCAGGTCACTTGTCTGCTGACTTTTCTTACCGGCGCCGTTGAAATTGTGCTGGTGGCAAATTCGATAATCAATATCGCGGTGGCGTCACCGTTGTCTACGCCGCAGATGTTCTCTGCCCGACTGGGAATTGCCACGATGGCAATTTGCCCCATTATGGTTTCAGTCAGCGTGGCGGCGATTAATTCCCTGATGAAGCAGGTTTCCCTGCGCGCCGATTTCGATTTTCTTACCCACGTTTATTCTCGTTCCGGGCTTTATGAAGCGCTGAAGCGTCAGGAGTATCCGCGCTCGCAGCATATCACCGTCATGCTGTTGGATATTGACTATTTCAAGAGCATTAATGACAACTTCGGTCATGAATGCGGCGATGTAGTACTCCGCGTGTTTGCACAACGTATTCACGAGATTATCGGTGACCGGGGGCTGGTGGCGCGTATGGGAGGGGAAGAATTTGTCGTGGTGGTTCCCTCAGTGCACCCTGATGAGGGAATGCTGCTGGCGGAAAATATTCGTACGGCGGTCGCACAGCAACCCTTCACCTGGAACCAGCAGAATATCTATTTGACAGTCAGCATTGGCCTTGGGAATGGCAGTATCGGCACCCATTTGCTGACGGACGTTTTCAACACCTTGATGGTTGAAGCGGACGAGTGTTTGTACCGCTCGAAGAACGAAGGTCGTAATCGGACCAGCGATCGCCGGACGGATAAGACCGTCTTAGCTGGAAGCGATCTGGCATAACAATATCCTATGGAACTTCCCGTAGAGTTATCACAATGTTAAGTGCATGGTGTTGTCTCAATAAC
>NZ_JBFWLF010000112.1:0-13157 GCF_050252275.1 Citrobacter sp.
CATCGCCCATCACGCCAACAGAGCGAACCGGCAGGAACACGGTGAACGCCTGACTCACTTTGTTGTACAGGTCGGCTTTGTGCAGTTCTTCAATGAAGATAGCGTCCGCACGACGCAGCAGGTCGCAGTACTCTTTCTTCACTTCACCCAGCACGCGCACGCCCAGACCTGGTCCCGGGAACGGGTGACGGTAGAGCATATCGTACGGCAGGCCCAGTTCCAGACCAATTTTACGCACTTCGTCTTTGAACAGCTCTTTCAGCGGCTCAACCAGACCCATCTTCATCTCTTTTGGCAGACCGCCTACGTTGTGGTGAGATTTGATGACGTGCGCTTTACCGGTCGCAGAAGCGGCAGATTCGATAACGTCAGGATAGATGGTGCCCTGCGCCAGCCATTTCACATCTTCCAGCTTCAGCGCTTCTTCGTCGAAGACTTCAACAAAGACGCGGCCAATGATCTTACGTTTCGCTTCTGGATCGTTCTCGCCTTTCAGCGCGGTCAGGAAACGATCTTCAGCCGGAACATGCACAATGTTCAGACCAAAATGATCACCGAACATATCCATCACCTGCCCGGCTTCATTCAGACGCAGCAGACCATTATCGACGAAGACACAGGTCAGGTTTTTACCGATCGCACGGTGCAGCAGCATCGCCGTGACGGAAGAGTCCACGCCACCGGAAAGGCCGAGGATCACTTTGTCATCGCCAACCTGCTGGCGGATACGCTCAACGGCGTCGTCGATGATTTTTGCCGGCGTCCACAACGCTTCACACTGGCAGATATCGCGGACAAAACGCTCCAGCATACGCATCCCCTGACGGGTATGGGTCACTTCCGGGTGGAACTGAACGCCGTAGAAGCGTTTTTCTTCGTTCGCCATAATGGCAAACGGGCAGCTTTCGGTGCTGGCAACGGTGACGAAGTCGGACGGGATTGCCGTCACTTTATCGCCGTGGCTCATCCACACATCCAACAGCGGTTTGCCATCAGCGGTCAGGGAGTCTTCAATACCGCGAACCAGCGCGCTGTCGGTTACAACTTCAACCTGCGCGTAGCCGAATTCACGCTCAGTCGACCCTTCAACATGACCGCCCAACTGCATCGCCATCGTCTGCATGCCGTAGCACACGCCGAAGACCGGAACGCCGGCTTCGAAAACGTATTGCGGTGCACGTGGGCTGTTGTCTTCCGTGGTGCTTTCCGGGCCACCGGAAAGAATGATACCGCTAGGATTAAACTCGCGAATCTGTGCTTCAGTTACATCCCACGCCCACAGTTCACAGTAAACACCCAGTTCACGTACGCGACGTGCAACCAGCTGTGTGTACTGCGATCCGAAATCAAGGATGAGAATGCGATGCTTGTGAATATTGTCTGTCATTGACGCTAATTCCGAGGCAAGTGAAACAATAACAAAACGCCCGGTTAAAACCGGGCGCGGAAACTTATCAGGAGCCCATACGGTAATTCGGGGACTCTTTGGTGATGGTCACGTCGTGAACGTGGCTTTCCTGAATACCCGCACCACTGATACGTACGAATTCCGCTTTAGTACGCAATTCGTCGATAGTACCACAGCCGGTCAGCCCCATACAGGAGCGCAGGCCGCCCATCTGCTGGTGAATGATCTCTTTCAGGCGGCCTTTATAGGCAACGCGACCTTCGATACCTTCCGGCACCAGTTTGTCTGCGGCGTTATCGCTCTGGAAGTAACGGTCAGAAGAACCTTTGGACATTGCGCCCAGAGAGCCCATGCCGCGGTAGGATTTGTAGGAACGGCCCTGGTAAAGTTCGATTTCACCCGGGGATTCTTCCGTGCCCGCCAGCATGGAACCCACCATCACCGCACTTGCGCCAGCCGCGATAGCTTTGGCGATATCGCCAGAGAAACGGATACCGCCGTCAGCGATAACGGGAATCCCCATCCCTTCCAGCGCTTCAACAGCATCAGACACTGCGGTGATCTGCGGAACACCCACGCCAGTCACGATACGAGTGGTACAGATGGAACCAGGGCCAATACCCACTTTCACCGCGCTCACGCCCGCTTCCGCCAGGGCACGAGCCCCCGCGCCGGTCGCCACGTTACCGCCAATGATTTGCAGATCCGGGTATTTCGCACGGGTTTCACGAATGCGCTGTAAAACACCTTCAGAATGGCCGTGAGAAGAATCAATCAGCAGCACGTCAACACCTGCCGCGACCAGCGCATCAACACGCTCTTCGTTGCCAGCGCCTGCGCCAACCGCAGCGCCAACGCGCAGACGGCCATGCTCATCTTTACAGGAGTTCGGCTTACGTTCAGCTTTCTGGAAATCTTTTACGGTGATCATGCCAAGCAGATGGAAACTGTCATCAACAACCAGCGCTTTCTCAACGCGTTTCTCGTGCATTTTTGCCAGCACGACGTCACGCGCTTCGCCTTCGCGAACGGTGACCAGACGCTCTTTCGGCGTCATGTAAACGCTGACCGGTTGGCTCAGATCGGTGACAAAACGCACGTCACGACCGGTGATGATCCCAACCAGCTCATTGTCTTCGGTCACGACAGGATAACCTGCAAAGCCATTGCGTTCAGTCAGTTCTTTCACTTCACGCAGGGTAGTCGTCGGCAGAACGGTTTGCGGGTCAGTTACTACGCCAGATTCATGTTTTTTCACGCGGCGGACTTCTTCTGCCTGACGCTCAATCGACATGTTTTTGTGGATAAAACCAATGCCACCTTCCTGTGCCAGTGCAATCGCGAGGCGCGCTTCAGTCACGGTATCCATCGCTGCGGAGAGCATAGGAATGTTCAGACGAATCGTTTTCGTCAACTGCGTGCTGAGGTCAGCAGTATTCGGCAGAACGGTGGAATGAGCGGGAACGAGGAGGACGTCGTCAAACGTCAAAGCTTCTTTAGCAATACGTAGCATGGGCAATATCTCTAACCTGGGGGTGGATAAATATTGCCGTGGCATTATACAGAGCGTAATCGGTTGCATCCACACTTTTTTGCAAATAATGCTTGCGCTCCTGCTCAGGCGGGTTACTATCGATTGAATAACCTGCTGATTTAGAATTTGATCCCGCTCACATGTTATCCTCTCAGACCTCCGCAATTTTTACTGTTAGCCGCCTTAATCAGACGGTTCGTCTGCTGTTAGAACAGGAGATGGGGCAGGTCTGGATCAGCGGCGAGATTTCCAATTTCTCGCAGCCGTCATCGGGGCACTGGTACTTCACGCTAAAAGATGACTCGGCACAGGTTCGCTGTGCCATGTTCCGCAACAGCAATCGTCGGGTGACCTTTCGCCCCCAGCACGGCCAGCAGGTTTTGGTTCGCGCCAATATCACCCTGTACGAGCCGCGCGGCGACTATCAGATTATCGTCGAAAGCATGCAGCCTGCCGGTGAAGGTCTGCTCCAGCAAAAGTATGAACAGTTAAAAGCTAAACTGCAGGCTGAAGGGCTTTTTGATCAGCAGCATAAGCAGTCACTTCCCTCTCCCGCCCACTGCGTGGGGGTGATTACCTCGAAAACCGGGGCCGCACTGCACGATATTCTCCATGTTCTGAAACGTCGCGATCCCTCTTTACCGGTTATCATCTATCCGACCGCCGTCCAGGGTGACGACGCACCGGGGCAGATTGTCCGTGCAATCGAACTGGCGAATGCGCGCCAGGAGTGTGATGTCCTGATCGTCGGTCGCGGCGGCGGTTCGCTGGAAGATTTATGGAGCTTTAACGACGAGCGTGTCGCACGGGCTATTTTTGCCAGCGCGATTCCGGTAGTCAGCGCCGTCGGCCACGAAACGGACGTCACCATTGCCGATTTTATTGCCGACCTGCGTGCGCCGACGCCTTCGGCCGCCGCTGAAATGGTCAGTCGCAATCAGCAGGAGTTGCTGCGTCAGATCCTGTCTGCACAGCAGCGTCTCGGCATGGCGATGGATTACTTTCTGGCGAACCGCAGTCGTCGATTCACTCAGATTTATCATCGCCTGCAACAGCAACATCCGCAGTTGCGTCTCGCTCGTCAGCAGACGGCACTGGAGAGGTTGAATCAGCGTATGAACGTGGCCATCGACGGCCAGTTGAAGCGCACCAGCCAGCGGCAATCCCGTCTGCTGCAACGCCTGAACCAGCAAAATCCGCAGCCACGCATTCATCGTGCGCAAACCCGCATTCAGCAACTGGAATATCGTCTGGCGGAGAATGTACGTTCCCGTCTGAGCGCCACGCGGGAACGCTTTGGCAACGCAGTTACCCACCTGGAAGCGGTCAGCCCACTCTCGACCCTGGCGCGTGGTTACAGCGTCTCTACGGCCACCGACGGCAAAGTGCTGAAAAAAGTGACACAAGTGAAAGCCGGTGATGTGATGACGACCCGGCTGGAAGACGGCTGGGTAGAAAGTGAAGTCAAAAGCATAACGCCGGTGAAAAAACGCGCGCGAAAAAAAGCCTGACATCAGGCTAGCGTTCGCCTTCAGGTGAAATGAACAGCAATGCCCCCGACAGCCCAGAAAAAACAACCAGTGCCCCCGCCGCGCTAATCGCGCCATAAAGCTGACCAAATGCCACTGAGCCAACAATTTGCCCAACGGCCAGCATCAGGAAAGCCAGACTGACGCCCGCCGCCGGTGAAGGCTCCGCCAGCGCGGCGCCCCGCACCAACAGCACACCGGATAAAATGACATATCCCGCCCCGTTTAACGCCGCCACCGGAAACAGCCACCAGGCGAAACCGTGGCTTAGCGCCAGGGACACTAGCGAAACCGCCATAAACAGCAGCGAGCAACAGTAAACCCCGCGCATACCGATACGCTTTGCCGCACTTCCGGTAAATACAGCGGCAATTCCTGCACCACCGCTGACCAGCCACAGCATATGGGTGATGGCACTGTCCAGCCCGGTATGGCGCTGCAGCAATTCGGGGCCAAAACTCCACCATGCCGCACTGGCGACACCGCTAACAAAGGCTATCACCAGCAGGCGAAACATCCCCGATTTCGCAAGGACAACGCGCCAGCGCGGCGGCGCTCGGAGCTGTTCCGCGTGTTCCCCAGGCAACGTACGCAGTGCGGCAAACAGACAGAGTAGCGCCATGACTGCAAAGACGATGCATGCCAGGCGCCAGTTGCCCGACATAACCCGTAACACCAGAACCGACAGGATGATCCCCCCACTCGTTCCGGCGTTGATAAGGGTATTTACCTGGGTTTGCCGTTCCGCAGAGATTCGCTTACTCACCGCTGCGGCAAGGGACGGTGAGGCCAGCCCGGAGCTGAGCCCGGCGATAAAAAGACCTGTCGCCAGAATAAGGGGGGAATACGCCAACGCCAGGATAACTAATCCAATTGCAGCGGTGATCCCCGCCAGAACGGCCGGGAGTCGTGGACCAAAGCGATCCGTCAGAAAGGAGGCCAAAAAAACGGATAAACAGTAGGCAACATAGCTGCAGGCCGCAATTATCCCGGCAACTTCTGGCGTGAAGGGAATCGCCTGACGGATATCAGGCAGCATGATTCCCCATGAAAATCGCGCCATTCCGTAAGTCACAGCAATCAGTGAGAAACCCGTCATCCCCAGCGCGACATGTTTATTCATTGTTCCCCTCACCTTATGCGTCGTTAAAAACGTAAACCCTGATAGTCAGTTGCGCCACTTTCAGCAGCGCTGATTTGTCCGACTTTCCTGCAGGTTTGCTTCTATGATTTACACTTAACATGCTTACTTTTTCGGCATTGCCAGACTCAGGAGAGCCTTATGTCCCATGCTTACAGTGTGATCCCGCCCTATATCCTGCGACGCATTATTGAAAGCGGTTCGGCGATGCAGCAACAGTGCGCACGCCAGACGCTGACTCACGTACAAACCCTGATGGCGCACATGCCCGGAAAACCAGCGGCGCCGCATGTGAATCAACCCGGTCAACTTGAACGTGATATCTACGATGCGAAAAACAGGCAGGAATTACCCGGCACGCAGGTGCGCTATGAAGGCCATCCCTCAAACGGGGATGTTGCAGTGGACGAAGCCTATGATTACCTCGGTGTCACGCATGACTTTTTCTGGAAAAACTGGCACCGCGACTCGCTGGATAACAAAGGCTTAATTCTCACCGGGACCGTGCATTACGGGCATGAATACCAGAATGCGTTCTGGAACGGTCAGCAGATGGTCTTTGGCGACGGCGATGGTGAGATATTTAATCGATTTACGATTGCCATTGATGTCGTGGCTCATGAGCTGGCACACGGGATCACCGAATCAGAAGCAGGGTTGATTTACTTTGAACAGGCCGGGGCGCTCAACGAATCGGTTTCCGATGTATTTGGTGCGTTGGTTAAACAGTATCATCTCAAACAAACCGCCGATCAGGCTGACTGGCTTATCGGGCAAGGATTGCTGGCGGACGGCATTAATGGCAAGGGATTGCGCTCCATGTCAGCGCCGGGCACAGCCTATGACGACCCGTTGCTCGGGAAAGATCCACAACCTGCGCATATGCGGGACTTTATTAAGACACGCGAAGACAATGGCGGTGTTCATCTTAACTCTGGCATCCCGAACCGGGCGTTTTATCTGGCAGCCACCGCGCTCGGCGGCTACGCATGGGAAAAAGCAGGTTATGCCTGGTATGATACGGTTTGCGATCGACAACTGGCGCAGGATGCAGACTTCATTGATTTTGCCCGCTTAACCGTTTATCACGGCGACAAGCGCAGCGGCGCGGAAACGGCGAAGGCGATAGAAGCGGCCTGGAAAGCCACAGGAGTGATGTGAATGGAGATCCCAGAATTAACCGATGACGCCGTGGTAGAACTGGCCCGGGAAGGTGGCGTCGCGTTTATGCCCAAACTGGCCCGGCAGCGCAAAATTGCGCTGTCGACCTTATCGACTGTTCAGCGTCAGCGCGTGGCCGACATTCTCCGGCAGAGCCTGACCGTCGGTATGCCTCCGGGACAGACGGGATCGCCGGGTCGCGGCGACCAGCGCTACTTTCGCATACAGATCATCTGGACACAGCATAATCAGGCAGGCGTTACCGACATCATCGTACTGGTACCGGAAAACGATGCGCCAGCCTCACTGGTCGATCTTTGGCAGAAGGGCGAAGCCTGTATCTGCGATTAATCCTGCGACAGCACAAACTCAACGCGTTTTTTCGAAATCAGCCCGTGACCGTTGTGACAGAAATAATCGACTGCGCCGCAGGCTTTCAAGACCTGGAGCGGCTGATGGCAGTCCGGGCAACGCGCTTCTACGCTAAAGTCTGTCTGACAGGTTTCACAATGTGCGTTATCGCCATGACGATCGAGCGGATGCTGACAAACGGGACAAATGAGTTCCACACTTCCTCCTCATATTCCTGTTGATGGCGCCCTCCCCGTCGGGAGAGGGCGTAATGAATTATTTGCTTTTTTTGATGTGCTTAATCAGACGTTTACGTTTGCGCATCTGGGTCGGGGTCAGCGTATTGCGCTTGTTGGCATACGGGTTCTCGCCCTCTTTAAACTGAATACGGATCGGCGTCCCCATCACTTCCAGCGATTTACGGAAGTAGTTCATCAAGTAGCGCTTATAGGAATCCGGCAGATCTTTGACCTGGTTACCGTGAATCACCACAATCGGCGGGTTATAGCCTCCGGCATGAGCATATTTCAGTTTCACGCGACGACCACGGACCAGCGGTGGCTGATGATCTTCAACCGCCATCGTCATGATTCGGGTCAGCATCGCCGTGCTAACGCGACGGGTGGAGCTGTCATAGGCTTCGCGGACGGATTCAAACAGGTTGCCGACACCGCTGCCATGCAACGCAGAGATAAAATGCACACGCGCAAAATCGATAAAGCCCAGACGGAAGTCCAGCGTCTCTTTCACCTGCTCTTTCACTTCCTGCGTCAGGCCGTCCCACTTGTTCACTACGATGACAAGTGAGCGCCCACTATTGAGGATAAAGCCCAGCAGCGACAAATCCTGGTCAGAGATACCTTCGCGGGCATCAATCACCAGCAACACCACGTTAGCGTCCTCTATCGCCTGCAACGTCTTGATAACGGAGAATTTTTCTACCGCATCGGTGATTTTCCCGCGTTTACGTACCCCGGCGGTATCGATCAGCACGTATTCGCGCTCATCACGTTCCATCGGGATATAAATACTGTCACGCGTGGTGCCCGGCATATCATAAACGACCACGCGGTCTTCACCCAGAATACGGTTAGTCAGTGTGGACTTACCGACGTTCGGACGACCGACAATCGCCAGCTTAATCGGCAGATCCTGCGGATTGAAGTCATCTTCAGGCTCTTCTTCACCGTTCTCGTCAGCTTCAAACTGTGCCCAGTATTCGGCGTCTTCGTCCACCTCTTCCTGCGGCGCGGCATCGTCCATCCACGGCAGCAGAACGTGTTCCAGCAGACTGAGCACGCCACGGCCATGAGACGCAGCGATCGGATGGATTTCACCCAGGCCCAGCGAGTAGAAATCAACGATAGCCTGATCCGGATCGAGTCCGTCCGTTTTGTTGGCGACCAGGAACGTCGGTTTTTCACGAGAGCGTAAATGCTGGGCGATCGCTTCATCGGCAGGCATCAGGCCAGCGCGCGCATCCACCATGAACAGCACCACATCCGCCTCTTCAATTGCCAGTAGCGACTGTTCCGCCATACGGGTTTCTACGCCATCTTCGGTGCCATCAATCCCGCCGGTATCGATGCAGATAAACTCACGGCCTTCAATCTCCGCACGACCGTACTTACGGTCACGAGTCAGACCCGGGAAATCCGCCACCAGCGCATCTCGGGTGCGAGTTAGACGGTTAAATAACGTGGATTTTCCGACGTTAGGGCGCCCGACAAGCGCGACCACAGGTACCATGTTTAAAGCCTCATTTTAAAAATCATCAGACAACAGACGCGATTTTTGCGCCGTTGTTAAAAACAGGAAAACGGCCCCTGCACCAGGAGCCGTTTTTTAAAGCGTACGACCAGGACGATTAACGTGTAATGGAATACACAGTACCGTCTTTGGCCTGGATCAGCAGTTTGCCGTCGGCAGAGACCGGTTCAGTCAGGAAGCCGGAGCTGTCTACTTTCTGCTGAGCCACAAAACGGCCATCTTCGACGTTAAGCCAGTGCAGATACCCTTCGCTGTCACCCACCACCAGGTTGCCATTATACAACGCCGGGGAAGTCAGCAGACGGTGCAGCAGATCGCTTTGCGTCCACAGCGTAACGCCGCCATCGGTCGTCAACGCCAGTACGCGGTCATTCTGATCCACCAGATAGATACGGTTGCCGTCGACGATAAAGTCATTCACCGAGCCCAGTTCACGTTTCCACATGATCTGACCACTGCGCAGATCCAGCGCGGTCAGGTTACCATTATAAGCCAGGGCGTAAACGACGCCATTGACGATGACCGGGGTGGTGTCCACATCGCTCAGACGGTCAATCTCTGTAGAACCGGTCGCCTGAGAAATACGCTGCTGCCAAATCATCTGGCCTTGCTGCATCAGTACGGCGCTCACGCGGCCGTTATCGCCACCGACAATGGCCGCACCAAAGGCGGTTGCCGGCGCAGATTCGCCACGCAGTGACAGCGAAGGCATATCCAGGTTCACGGTCCACTTAATGGCGCCATCGGCTTCGTTCAGTGCCTGCAACTGACCGTTGCTGGTATGAATCAGCACCATGCCGTCACTGACTACCGGACGGGAAAGCGCTTCGCCCGCCACTTTGGTTTGCCACGCAACCGTACCGTCCGCTGCGTTCAGCGCATAAACCTGCGCTTTTTCGCTGCCGATATAGACGTGACCGCCTGCAACCGTTACGCCGCCAGACAACTGGGCTGACGAACGCGAGAACCAGCCATCTTTCTCACCCAGGTTCACCGACCAGACTTCTTTGCCGTCATCAGCATTTAACGCTTTCACCACGCCAGCGCGATCGGCTGCGTAGACCACGTTATCGGCATACGCCGGGTGGAGGTTGGAATAGAAATCGCCGATACCATTACCTACAGACGTGCTCCAGGCCGTAGACGGGGTAAACTGATTTTCAACCACCGGTAATGGGGACATTTTAACAACGTCTTCTTCGCCACTAAACAGTGAACAGCCGCTCAACAGGGTAACGGAAAGCAGCCCTGGCAGAAGTAATTTACGCAATTGCATCGGGTCCCTCTCAGATGGACAAATTATTGATTTTCATCTGCATCATTTCGCTCAGTGCCGGGGAGGCGTTACTTTTCACGCCCGCTTCCCACGCACTACGCGCACCTTGTTTATCACCTTTGCTCAGCAGCGCTTCGCCGCGCAGATCGGCAACAATCGCCGCCCATCCTTCACCCTTGACGCTATCCAGGGTTTTCAGCGCCGTATCCGCCTGCTTGAGTTGAATCTGAACGCGAGCAAGACGCAGCGTGATCACTGCGTTAAGATTCTCATCAATCGTGGCGGCCAGTCCCTGCTGAAGCTGGGCTGCGGCCTTCTCAAGTTGATTCTGATCGACAAACTGCTGCGCCAGTTCCATCGACGCTAACGCGCCGTAGGTGTTCTTATTGTCGGCAGCAAATTTCTCTGCGGCTGACAGGTCTTCCGCTTTACCCGCGCTGAGCGAACTCACCACGGTTTGATATGACAGAGAAGCAGAGCGTGCGGACTCAATCTGATGATTGTTCCAGTAGCGCCAGCCTACCAGCGCACCAACGCCTAAAATAACCCCAACAGCCAGGGCTTTGCCGTTCTCGGCAAAGAAGCGTTTAATCGCCTCAACCTGATCGTTTTCGTTCTCGTAAATTTCCACGCAGTCCTTCTCCTTAAGCCATTAACGTGCGCAAATGCGTTGCAACGCTATCCTGTGCAACTTCAGTTTGCTCACCGGAGCGCAAATCCTTCACTACAACAGTACCGGTAGCCACTTCGGACTCGCCAAGCACCAGTGCAACGCGGGCACCCCATTTATCAGCTCGGGCAAACTGTTTCTTAAAGTTGCCGCCGCCGTGGTTTGTCATTAGCTTCACGCCCGGGATTTCATCACGCACGCGCTCAGCCAGTGTCATTGCCGCAGACTGCGTATCCGCACCTGAAGCGACCAGGTATATATCGACAACAGAATCGGCTTTAAATTCCGGATTAACTGCCTGAACCAGTAAAACAAGGCGTTCCAGGCCCATTGCAAAGCCCACTCCCGGCGTCGCGCGACCGCCGAGTTGCTCAACCAGTCCGTCATAACGACCGCCCGCACAGACGGTGCCCTGTGAGCCCAGGCTGCTGGTGACCCACTCAAACACGGTGCGGTTGTAGTAGTCGAGGCCACGAACCAGACGCTGGTTGACAGTGTAGGCAATCCCTGCGGCTTCCAGCAGTTTGCACAGGCCAGCAAAGTGTTCGCGGGAATCGTCATCCAGATAGTCGCCAAGCTGAGGAGCATCGTTGAGCAGCGCCTGTACGTCCGGATTTTTTGAATCCAGCACGCGCAGCGGGTTGGAGTACATGCGACGTTTGCAGTCTTCGTCCAGTTTCTCAACGTGCTGCTCCAGGAATGCCACCAGCGCATCGCGGTAGTTTGCACGCGCGTCCAGCGATCCGATGGAGTTCAGCTCAAGATTGACATGTTCAGCGATACCCAGCGCACGCCACCAGCGCGCGGTAAGCATAATCAGTTCAGCATCAATATCCGGCCCTTGCAGACCAAAGGCTTCGACACCCAACTGATGAAACTGACGATAGCGCCCTTTCTGCGGACGCTCGTGGCGGAACATCGGCCCGATGTACCACAGGCGCTGTTCCTGATTGTACAGGAGACCATGCTCGATGCCGGCGCGTACACAGCCCGCCGTGCCTTCCGGACGCAGCGTCAGGCTATCGCCATTGCGGTCCTCAAAGGTGTACATCTCTTTTTCAACCACGTCGGTCACTTCGCCGATCGCGCGTTTGAATAACGGGGTCTGCTCTACAATCGGCAAGCGGATTTCACTGTAACCGTAGCTGCCGAGCACGTTTTTGAGTGTGCCTTCAATGCGCTGCCAGATGGCGGTCTCGCCAGGCAGATAATCGTTCATGCCGCGAATGGCTTGAATGTTTTTTGCCACGTTTATTCTCTTTCTGAATATAAAAATGAACCCTCAGCGCTTCCCCGAGCGATACGGGAGCCATGCGGGTTCAATCATACACGGGAAGCACGCCGCTTCCCATCACGTTATTATTTTTCAACCTGCTGCACGTTAATCCGCTGCGCTTCGTCGAGCATCGTCGCTTTGGCGCGGATACGGGCTTCAAGCTGGTCAATCATATCGCTGTTATCCAGACGATCTTTTCGCACGCCGTCTTCATAGAGGCCGCTTTTTTTGTTACCACCCGTCACGCCCAGCGTCGAAACCAGTGCTTCACCCGGTCCGTTAACGACACAGCCAATGATGGAAACGTCCATCGGCGTAATGATGTCTTCCAGACGCTGCTCCAGGGCGTTGACCGTGCCGATCACGTCAAACTCCTGACGCGAGCAGGTCGGACAGGCGATGAAGTTTATCCCGCGAGCACGAATGCGCAGAGACTTCAGGATATCGAAGCCAACCTTAATCTCTTCCACCGGATCGGCAGCCAGCGAAACGCGCAGCGTATCGCCAATCCCTTCGGACAGCAGCAGGCCAAGACCGATTGCCGATTTCACCGCACCACTGCGCGCACCACCGGCTTCGGTGATCCCTAAATGCAGTGGTTGATCGATTTGCTTCGCCAGCAGGCGATAGGATTCAACGGCGAGGAAAACATCAGACGCTTTTACGCTGACCTTGAACTGATCAAAGTTCAGACGATCGAGATGATCCACATGGCGCATTGCTGATTCCAGCAAAGCCTGCGGCGTGGGTTCGCCGTACTTTTCCTGTAGATCTTTTTCCAGCGATCCGGCGTTAACTCCGATACGAATCGGGATATTCTTGTCGCGCGCGCAATCCACCACCATGCGGATACGCTCTTCATTGCCGATGTTGCCTGGATTAATACGCAGGCAGTCAACGCCGTATTCCGCCACTTTGAGCGCAATACGGTAGTCGAAGTGAATGTCGGCGACCAGCGGAACAGAAACCTGTTGCTTGATCAGTTTGAAGGCTTCTGCGGCATCCATCGTGGGTACGGAGACACGAACAATGTCAGCGCCA
>NZ_JBFWLF010000113.1:0-13060 GCF_050252275.1 Citrobacter sp.
AAAATACGCGGATTAACCAGGTATTGCTGACAAAATCCCCCGAGATCCGGGAGATTATGGATCTGGACAATACCTCCATCATTACCAGCCGGGTGCCAATATTTCGTGGTACGCAGTGTATTGGGGTGGTGTGTTCGTTTACCGATACGCCGCAAATCCAAAAAGTGGAGCGGATTATTCGCGGCAAGCTGATGAAAAAAGGCTTCACCGCCCGTTACCGTTTTGAGCATATCCTCACGCAAAATAAACACATGGAGTCGGTCATTCATCTGGCAAAAATTTATGCCAATACCCACTCCCCGGTGATGATTTATGGGGAATCCGGCACCGGTAAAGAGCTATTCGCGCAGAGTATTCATAACCAGAGTAAACGCCACCGGGGTCCATTTGTCGCCATTAACTGCGCCGCCATTCCGGAAACCCTGCTGGAAAGCGAACTGTTTGGCTATGAAGGGGGCTCTTTTACCGGCGCGCGGCGCGAAGGAAAAGAAGGTCTGATAGAACTGGCGCACCAGGGAACCTTATTTCTCGATGAAATTGGTGAACTGCCACTGCCTATTCAGAGCCGCCTGTTACGCGTCTTACAGGAATACGAAATTATGCGGGTGGGGGGAAAGGATATTATCCCTGTCGATGTGCGTATTATCGGCGCCACTAACCGATCGCTGGAAAAAATGGCGGAGGAAGGCTCGTTTCGCGGCGATCTCTACTACCGGTTGAACGTCTTACCGCTAATGGTGCCGCCGCTACGGGAAAGAGACGGCGACGTCCGTTTTCTGGCTGAGCACTTCCTCGAAAAATCGGGCTGCGGGCATAAACTGGCGCAGTTCATCGCCCTGTTTTCCACTTACAACTGGCCGGGAAACGTGCGTGAACTGAATTTTATCATTGAACGACTGGCACTATTATCGGCCGGATTTCCGGACGCTTCGCTGTTTGAGATATTAAATCTGACCGGTTTTAACGCGCTTAAATCCTGCAACGCGTCACAGACAAATGGGAGGATCGTCGCGGATCTGAGTAAAGGACAGCTGAAAGTCATCATTAAAGATCTCGAGCGACAGATTATTGCGTTCTACATGGATCTTTTTGAACAGGATCAAGAGAAAGTCGCCGCCCATCTGGGGATCAGCAAAATGAGTTTATGGCGAAAATATAATCAGATGGACCGCTAAGGGAGGGCAACGACGCAATGCCGGTCGCCTGCTGAGTCCAATATTATTTCAACTCATTCGTTGCTTTAATTCTTCTGGGGTCAATGGCGGATTATGTCGGTGTAACATCGCATGGCAATTCGGGCAGACTGGTATCAGATCGTCAATGGGATCCAGATGATAATCCTCTTTAATCGCCGAAAGCGGTACCAGATGGTGAATATGGATAAACCCCTTGCCGATTTCGCCGTATACCTTTGACATGTCGAGGCCGCACACCTTGCATTGATAGCCATGATACTCAAGCGCTTTCTGTCGAGCATTGCGATCGCGTTCATAACAATTCACCACCACCTGCGTAGCCGCTCCTTCCACATAGTCGATTTGCGATGTTAGCTCATCGGGGAAAAGGGTATCGCTGACAGTTGCAGCCCCCTTTTCTCCCTGCACGATGTGAAATCCTTGCTCAATCAACAAACGCACGCATTTCGATTTGATACCTCCCGAGAAATCCTGCGGCGTGAATGTTTTCCCGGTCATCAACGTTGCCGCGATCCCCACGATCGCTTTTGAAGCGATAGCGGCGGCCATCAAACACTACCTCATAACGTCGGGCCTCTTTGAAAAGATGAGGGAACCAGTCATCGTAGGCTCGAATGGCTTTAATAATGTATTTCCGTGGCAATCGATCGGGTAATTCATTCATTTGATATGATCCATGTAATCCGGGGCTTTGCTTGTCTCATTGGCAAGACTCCGTGACCCCACCAGTGTATCCCTCCTTCACCGCTTGATCAGGCCGTATTTTGCGAGCATCATCGCAATTATTTCTCGAGTAATGAAATCAATGGGTTCCATTCAGATGCTGCAACAGGCAATTACCGACATGACGATCTGGCGCAAAGGCGAGCAGCGCGCGCCGCATAAGCCATTACTGCTGTTATACGTACTGGCGGGTTATCAGCAAGGTCATGGGCGTCTGTTTGATTATGCTTCGGAAGTTCGCGATAACCTACGTAGTCTATTGGAGCGATTTGGCCCCCAACGCGCCCAGTACCGACCGGACATGCCCTTCTGGCGTTTACAGGGAGACGGTTTCTGGCAACTGCAAAACGCGGAGCGCTGTTCCACATTTGGCAGTAGCCGACAACCTCCCGCTGGTGAACTGGTTGAATTTAACGTTGCTGGCGGCTTTGATAAGCAACATTACGACCATCTGATAAAAAGTAAGAAACTGATTAATTCACTCGCCCGACAAATCCTCGAAGCCCATTTTACCGAAAGTATTCAGGAAGAACTCGCCGATGAACTGGGATTTGAACTCCAGTTGCTTCGTAAACAGCGCGATCCCCTGTTCCGCCAGCAGGTACTGCGAGCCTACAACTATGAATGCGCCATTTGCGGCTACAACATGCGGCACGACAATACCTCTGTCGCGCTGGAAGCTGCCCATATCAAATGGAAGCAGTACGGTGGTCCTTGCGAAATTCCGAATGGTCTGGCCCTCTGCGCAATCCATCATAAAGCTTTTGATAAGGGATCCATTGGATTAGATGAGAGTATGCGAGTACAGGTTTCAGAAGCGGTTAACGGTAGCGGGATCGTCGGCAGGCTGTTTTGGGATTTTCAGGGGAAGATCATTTCTCTACCGCAGGTAAAAGCCTACTGCCCGCAGGACGAATTCGTGGATTGGCATAGGAGAGAGGTGTTCAGGAGATGATAAAGATCAGGCTTGCTCAGGAAACATTAGAACTTTCAGTAGCCATGACAAAAAATAGGGTATGATACTTTCGTTTAACTTGCGTTAGATTAGGTCAAAACTCTTTTATCATATATCTCACAAGTGGTCTTTCTATAAGGCTAACATCATTGAAAAGCACAAAAATTACCCTTTTCACAGCATAGAGTTAATATTTATGAATGAGAAAAAAATCATTGAAATTGCGAATCTGGAAAATGATTGTAAAATTGGCAAGGACAGGCACTTTATTGCTGCCGACAGAAAAAACAAATGGCGAATCTATCTGGGTTTATTTGCCGTCGTAGGCTCCGCTGTAATATCATCTGGAATAGGCAAGAGCATATTAGAATTACTAAATTCTTATCTTCAAATAGAACATTGGGCCTCCTGGGATACGGCTTTGAGTCATATCCTTCCATTATTAGTTGGTATTTCAACTGCAATTATCGGTTTTCTTGGTTTAGAGAAACAAACGGCACAACATCGATATGTCGGCAATGCCTATATTGAAATATCCAGGAAAGCAAGATCTCTTTTAAATGAAATCAATAAAAACAATTATAATGAGAAAATAAAAGAATACGAACCTTTATTAGAAAAGTATCTGGAGATAAACAAAGAGGGTGAGTCATGTCCGACGAATAATAGCGACTCATTCAAAGCGATGAGTATGAATGCTTACCGACGCAATGCCATCAAAGGAAAACTAGCTGAGATGGAAAAGGATATTATAAAATTTAGCACCAAGAAAAAACGTACGACATTAAAGCTAAGTACTATTGTAAGTGTGAATATAAAGATAAAAATCGCCTACGTATTATGCTCATTAAAAATCATCAGGAAAAGAGATTATTTACGCTATGTGAAATGCTATCTGACATTATCCTGTTAATCTCATCGTACAACGGGCGATTAAGCCCGTTCTCAATCAAACCGGTGCAGGTCGCCCACACAGAACGATTCATCAACTCAGCGTGCCCTGTAACACCTGCACTTATCTGCCCTGAAACCTGCATCATGCAAGCATGTCCGGCATTGCTTTTCACCCTCGAAAATAGTACGGTCACACAAGAAGAATTCTTCGTGGACGGTGGAAAATTATGCCAATAATTCAGTCTGTTGAACGTGCTTTGCAGATCCTCGACTTGTTTAATGAACAGGCTACGGAACTCAAAATCACCGAGATAAGCAAACTGATGGGATTGAGCAAAAGTACCCTCCACTCTCTTCTTAAAACGCTTCAGTTGCATGGCTATATCGATCAGAACCCGGAAAACGGAAAATACCGTCTGGGAATAAAACTGGTCGAGCGTGGCCACTTTGTCGTTGGCACAATGGATATTCGCCAGAAGGCAAAAAGCTGGTTGATCCGGCTCTCGCAGGAAACGGGACAAACCACCCATTTGGGTATTCTGGACGGCAACGAAGGCGTCTATATTGAGAAAATAGAAGGTAAGCAGGCTGCCATCGCTTATTCACGAATTGGTCGCCGCTTGCCTGTTCACGCCACGGCTATCGGTAAGGTATTGCTCGCCTGGCTGGATGAGGAAGAACTTGCTGCGGTGTTGGAGGGGTATCAGTTCAATGGCTTTACCCCCGCCACCCTTACCGATCGCGCCTCGCTACTTGCCGCGCTGAAAGAAACCCGCCATAACCAGTATGCGATGGATAACGAAGAGAATGAGCCCGGCGTGCGCTGCGTCGCGGTACCGGTCTGGAATCATGAATCACGGGTTATCGCAGCCCTTAGCCTCTCCACTCTCACTTCTCGCGTAAACGACGCCGAGCTGGCCGTCTGGCGTCAGAAACTGATGGATGCCGGGCTGGGGCTGTCGATAACGCTGGGCTATCGTCAACCCTGACCCTGTGTCTCGCTAAACTTTCGGTTGATAAGAGAAGGTGGCGAAATCGGCGTAGCAGCCGTCGCCGCTAATATCCTCACAGTGCAAACCAACAAATGCCCCGGTAAAGAAGCCTCTGCCGCCAATATAGTCATCCGACAGTTTCCACGCCTCAAACGTTAGCGGAATGGTCTGCCAGTGGTCACCATCAAATGAATAGCTATAGCGGTATTCCAGATTGTCCACATCCACTCGCAGCCAGACGTTTTCCGCATTCTCCGGCACCAGAATCGGATTATCGTAAAGATGCCAGTGCGCCACGTTGTGATCGAGTTGAATAATCTTCAGCGTTCGTCCGCGCCCCTCTTCCCAGTCCATAAAGCAGTACGTCCAGTTTTTACTGTTGTAGTAACAGGTTAGCCCCGCGCTTTGTTGGAAGTAGCGCGGAGAAAAGGCCAGCTGCGTTTCAGCACGAAAACAGAAATGCTGCCAACGGCGAGCGACCGTTGACTGGGTAAAGGTGGAGTTCAGCGAATCATTGCCATACAGACGTAAAAATCCAGGTCGGGCGGTCAGCGAGCCAAGCTGGTCATCAAACGGAATACGTAGGGTCTGCAATTCCGGATCGAGCCTTTCACTGTCAAAATCCGTTCGCCACGCTCCCGTTCCAACGCTAGCCTGCTCTGTCATACGTGGCCCCGGCACCGTCAGCGCCGCGTGTTTGCCCCCTTCAACATAGGGCCAATCGTCACGCCACTCGATACGCGCAATCCCTGTCTCACGCCCGAGCGGACAGTATCCCCGCCCGCCTGCCGCTAATCGCGGAATTCCCGGAAGATGTAACGGACGGCTGGTCAAATACGCCAGATACCATTCGCCGGTATGGGTCTCCAGCAGTGAACCGTGACCACTCTTCTGTAGGGGGTTTTCCGGCAGATGCCAACTGGTCATCATCGTCACATCGGGATGCAGTTCGTACGGCCCATCAATATTTTTTGCCCGCAATACCACCACGGCATGTTCGTAACTGGTTCCCCCTTCCGCCACCATCAGATAGTAGTAGCCCTCGCGACGATAAATATGCGCCCCTTCGGTATAGCCCAATGGAGTACCCGTAAAGAGCGTTGAACGCTGCGGCGAAAGGGTTTGCGTGTCAGCAAAAAACTCCTGCAACACAATGGTGTTATGAGGATTACTGTGATGACGCGGCCCCCACGGGCGATAGATGTAATACTTTCGTCCATCCGCATCATGAAAGAGTGAAGGGTCAAACCCGCCGTTGCCCATTGGCACAGGCGCGCTCCACGGCCCTTCAATAGATGGCGCGGTAACCAGGAAGTTACGGCCATTTTTCCACGGCGAATCAACGATTTTTACGTCGGTATACAGCAACCAGAATTTGCCATCGGCATAGCTCAGGCAAGGCGCCCAGATGCCGCCAGAATCCGGATTGCCTTTCATATCCAGCAGCGCCACGCTGTCGAGCGGAGTACTGGCCAGAGACCAGTGTTTCAGGTCGCGAGAATGATAAATTCGCACACCGGGAAACCATTCAAAGGTTGAGGTGGCGATATAGTAATCCTCGCCCACACGACACAGAGACGGGTCCGGGTTGAAGCCGGTCAGGATCGGGTTTTCAATCTGATACATGGTTCTCTCCTCAGTTCACTGCCACAGCGGCATCGGCAGGTTTGCTCTCAGGCTGCGCGGTGCGCTGACGTTGCAGCTGCTGGCTGATCTCTTCCACACGCTTGCTGCTCAGTTTGTAGAACGAAAGCAGTGTGAACATACCGACGTAAAGCACGACCGGTACGATGCAGAAGAGGATTTTGATGGTCATCAGGACGTTATCTGGCTGCACGGCGTTGCTTGCCGAGTAGCTGGAGAAGGCAAGGATCCAGCCCACCAGCGCGCCGCCAATGGCCAGACCGATTTTCAGGCTGAAAAGATAGGTAGAGAACACCAGGCCATCAAGGCGACGCCCACTTCGGCTCTCTTCATAATCCACCACATCAGAGGCCATTAACCATTGCAGCGGTGTGGTGGTATTAAAGACAAACAGGAACACAATATTCAGCGCAAATATCAACGCGATATTGTCCGACGGAATAAAGAAAATACTCAGGCTGATCAGTGAATAAATGCCGATGATCCACTTAAACGACGTCACGCGATCGAATCTGCCAAGCAGACGAGACGAACAAAGAGAACCAAACATCGTCGCCAGGCTGCCATAGAGCAGGAACTGCGTTGCCAGCTCAGGATGGTCCATCACGTATTTTACAAAATAGAGTGTTGCGCCGCCGCGAACCACGTTCGAACCGGTCGCCATCATTTTAAAGGCGCACATAATTCGCCACTGGCTATTCCCCATCAACAATTTAAGGTCTTTCTTAACCGATGATTCAGGTTGAATCTCGAACGTATAACGCTCTTTCGTTGTAAAGAAACACACGAACAGCAGCACTACGCCACAAATACCCAATACACACATCGCGCCGAAATAGCCGACCTGTTCATCCCCCTGGCCAATAATTTTTACCAACGGCAGGGCAATGCCGCTAATGGCTAATGAACCGGCAGCGGCCAGGAAAAAACGCCACGATTGTAAAGCATGACGCTCTTTTGGATCAGCGGTAATGGCGCCGGGCATGGCACAATAAGGGACATTCACAAAGGTATAAACCAGCGTCAATAAAATATAGGTGACGCATGCATAAATGATTTTGCCCTGGGCGGAGAAATCAGGCGTATAAAATGTTAATACGCAGACAATGCCAAACGGGATCGCTCCCCACAACAAATAGGGACGAAACTGGCCGTAGCGGGTACGCGTTCGGTCAACCATTAACCCCATTAATGGATCGGTTATCGCATCCAGCACGCGTGAAATCAGGAATAATGTGCCCATTACGCCTGCCGACAAACCAAAAACATCGGTATAAAAGTAGGCCAGTAAAAACATCGTGGCCTGCCAGACGAAACCGCAGGCGGTGTCCCCCAGTCCATAACCAATTTTATCTTTCATTGTTAACTGCATTTCTACCTCCAGAGAATATGAGAGAAATACGTTCCGAATGACCGGGACCTACAAAATTAAATATCTGAACGTGAACTTTGTGAGGAATACACCCTTTATCCGTATGCTTACCAGATGATGCTTACGAGGAAGATTGTAGAGAGGGATTCGATGAGACAACAATTGTCATATTTGCTTTAGCGGTTATGTATTTTAACTTCTGTGATAACGATGCACTTTTCAAGAAAATAAAAAAAAGACATCCTCCCGTGAAGGATAATATATTTCAGGACAATATTATTCGTCGCCGAAAATAGTGTTCCGGCGACTGATTAATTAATTTTAATTATTCAAAGCCCAAGTGCTTTTTTCCCGGCGTTAATCACCTCAATAATTTTATCCGTATCGTAGATGCACCCTTTCCAGGTTCCACCGCTTACCGCCTGCAATGCAGCCCACAGTCGGGTGTCGTCAGGCAGATAGTCATGGGGCTTCAGGTCGGGATGTAACTCGCGCTCCGCCAGAACTGTCGCGCCCTCTTCCGGCGTCAGTCGTGCTTGTGCGCTGCCGATAAAGTTCACGCTGCCTTTCAATGACAAGCGATCGACCACAATTTCAATCACATCCCCCGTGCGCAATTTGCCGATCGGCCCGCCCGCGAGCGCTTCCGGCGCAACGTGCCCCAGGCAAGCGCCGGTGGATACGCCGGAAAAACGGGCATCGGTAATGAGCGATACGGTTTTTCCCCATGAGATATGCTTCAGCGCAGAAGTGAGCTGGTAAGTCTCCTCCATGCCAGTGCCGGATGGCCCACCGCCGATAATCACCATGATATCGCCCTGCTGGATCTGCCCTTGTTTGATGGCTTTGATCGCCGCCTCTTCCGAGACAAATACGCGCGCCTTGCCCGTATGGCGATAAACACCGTCATCATCCACCACAGACGAGTCGATCGCCGTCGCTTTGATCACTGACCCTTCTGGCGCGATATTACCCACCGGGAACGCCACTGTGGAGGTCATCCCTTTCGCTTTTGCCCCTTCCGGCGACAGGATTACGTCATCAGGATCCACACCGTCCTGATCGCGCAGGCACTGACGGAATTTCGCCCGACGTTCGGCGTGCTCCCACCAGTCGAGGTTTTCACCGAGTGTTTGCCCGGTTACTGTCATCACATCTTCATGCAGTAGTCCCAGTCGACGCAGGTGCAGCATCACCTCCGGCACGCCCCCCGCCAGGAATGCACGCACCGTCGGGTGATAATCCGGGCCGTTGGGCAACACGCTGACCAGGCGCGGCACTTTGCGGTTGATCGCGCTCCACTGCGCCACATCCGGCAGGCGGCATCTGGCGGCATGGGCGATCGCCGGTATATGCAGCAGCAGATTCGTCGAGCCTCCGAAGGCCGCATGCACCACCATCGCATTCTCTATCGCTTTGTCGGTGAGGATGTCGCGGGCAGTAATCCCTTTTTCATCCAGCGCCATCACTGCCCGCGCCGATTGACGCGCAATCTCCAGCCACACATCCTGGCCTGACGGTGCCAGCGCCGAGTGCGGCAGCGCCAGTCCTAACGCTTCCGCCACAACCTGTGATGTCCCTGCGGTCCCCAGGAACTGGCATCCGCCGCCGGGCGACGCGCAGGCGCGACACCCCAGTTCGGATGCCTCTTTCAAACTCAACTCATTATTAGCGTAACGAGCACCGATGGTTTGTACCTTTCCGGCATCTTCGCCGAAGGTGGGCGGTAATGTCGCCCCGCCCGGTACGAGGATCACCGGCAGATCGTGCATTGACGCCAGCGCAATCATCGTTGCGGGCAACCCCTTATCACAGGTCGCCACGCCAATGACCGCCCGCCGTGTCGGTAGCGAACGAATCAAACGGCGAAAGACAATCGCCGCGTCGTTACGATAAGGCAGCGAATCAAACATGCCGTGCGTCCCCTGCGAACGACCGTCACACGGATCGCTGACAAATGCCGCGAAAGGAATGCCACTGAGACGGGTAATTTCCTTCGCCGCCGCCGACATTTGCAGGCCAATCTCCCAGTGCCCGGTGTGATAACCGAGAGCAATAGGGCGGCCATCTGAGTGGCGAATACCACCCTGCGTGCCAATCAATAACACTTCTCTGCCCGTGAGTTTGTTAGCATCCCAGCCCATTCCGGCATTTTGCGTCATGCCGAAAAGGTTACCGCTGGGAGACTCCAGTAACATTTGCGGCGTCAGCGGCAATGCCCCCTGGGGGCCGGCAGCGTGGGTTTTCACCGCATAGAACGGTTCATCCTGCGGCGTAAAAATGGTGTTGATAGACATTGTCTCAATCTCCCGAGCGTCGGGGTTCAGGTCGCTCCATTATTGTTCTACATTATAGAACAACGTTCTTATTTATAGATTCACTGTAATGCAGGCCATGCGTAGAGGTAAATCAGAGAGAGGAGCAGGCTGTGCGTTTTTTAGCCTTGATCACAAAACGGTAAGCAACGAAATGTAACGAGAAGGTTACGCTAACGAAATGGTCGGACAGCCACTGACTATCCGACCGTTGATGATCCCGAAAGCTAATACCCGGCAGGCTCAACCGGATGACTGTCACCCGGTATATGAGGCGATTTCACAAAGACCCCTTTCCACGGCACTTCCCCTTTGTTCACCAGAAAATGCGCTTCACCGGGATCGCAGTGCATCACATCCCCGGAGCCTAATGTGTAGGGTTCACCGTTCAGGTACAGCGTCACTTCGCCTGCCAGGGTATAAAAAATTTCACAGGCTTCGATGTGGCGATGGTTGGGAAAAGACTGACCGGGCTGGAGCATGACGACGCCCATGTCACATACCGGGCCACGAATGAGGTATTTCGGGCCACTGTCGCCAAAACGGTACTCATGCTGCGCTTCATTCGATTTAATCATGACGATCTCCTGTTATAAACCCGGCGCTTTCCACAAAGAGGTCGTCAACCCGTGATCGACCAGACCTAACTGTTCCTGATATACCGCCTGCCATTCCTCGCGCGATTCCCGATAAAGCGCATGTTTCTCCTTGTCCGGAACATGCTCCCGCTCCCAGCGCACCAGTCGTTCGCCCGTTTCAGCCATGGATGACCAAATCCCGGCCCCCACGCCAGCGGCAATCGCACAACCCAGCGCCGTCGCCTCTTTGACGACCGGAACGTTGACCGTCAGCCCTGACACGTCTGCCAGAATCTGGCTCCAGAGTTTGCCCTTCGAGCCTCCCCCGGCAAACACCAGCGACGTGGGATGGATCCCGGTAAAATCGGCGATTTGCTGTAAATTGCAGGTCGACACAATGGCCGCATTCTCTTCCAGCGCGCGGAACAGCGTGGCCTTATTACATTTTTCCGGATCGATGGACAGGTTGATGAACGAAGGGGCGGCGTGATACCAGCTCTTGAAACGCATCCGGTCGGAGAAAATCGGCATCACGCCCCATGCCCCTGCCGGCACCCGGGAAGCCATCTCCTCCAGCAGTGTATAAGTGTCGACGCCCAGGCGCTCGGCGATCAGCTTTTCTTCGGCACAGAAGGCATCACGGAACCAGCGCATCGTCAGGCCGGTAAAAAAGCTGATCGATTCAGTTTGTACCATTCCCGGAATGACGTGCGGATTAACGCGTACGTTCATCTCAGGATCAACAATCGGCGCAGGTAAATTCACGACCTGCTGCCAGAATGTGCCACCCAGTACGGCGGTTTGCGCCGGACGAACAACCCCAAGGCCGAGACAGCCCAACTGCACATCCCCGCCGCCCACCACCACCGGCGTGCCGGCTTTCAGCCCGCACAGGGCTGCAGCCTGAGCCGTCACCCTACCCAGCAGCGTGCTGGTCTCTTTGACCGGCGAGAGAATATCCGACCGCAGTCCGGCCATTTGCAGTAGTGAGGGTTTCCAGTCGCGCGTTTTGAGATCCAGCAGGCCCGTGGTTCCGGCATTGGAAGGATCGACCGCCAGCTCGCCGCTGAGCATATAGGCCATCCAGTCGCTGATCATCGTGACCGTCGAGGCGCGACGATAGATGTCCGAACGATGGTGCGCCAGCCAGAGCAGACGCGGAATGGCACTCAACGCCAGCGTCTGGCCGGTGCTGCGATAGACTTCGCTTTCGAAAGTGTAGTCGTGGATCTCTTTAAGCTCGCTGACTTCCCGTGCCGCTCTGGCATCCACGTTGGCACAGGCCCAGACCGGCGTTCCCTCTGCGTCATAGACCACAATGCCTTCGCGCATCGAACAGGCGGAAACGGCAGCTATTGCTTCCGGCGCAATACCGGCGATATGCAGTGCCTGGCGAATGCAATCACAGGCCAGTTGCCAGTTTTTTCCCAGATCAAATTCCATCGAGCCGGGCACATCCGGTACGGCAAGGTGTCGCCATTCCGCTTGTCCCACCGCAATTTGTTTGCCTTCCAGGTCGAAAATCACGGCGCGGACGCTGCCAGTTCCGGCGTCCAGTGCCATCAGGTAATGTTCTGAGTCAGAGAGGGTACAGAGTCGGGCCATCGTTTTAGTCCTCGGCTTATTATATCTGTCAGGTCGTCAATGCTTTCTCCACGGTACAAACGGAAATTCTGTTACTCCCCTGCCGTACGCCTGCACGACAGATACGCATTACTGTCCGCTGACAATGGCGGCGGCAGTTTCCTGGTCGGTGACCAATGCGTTGATATAGCCCCCTTTCATCGCGGCGGCGATCGCTTCCGCTTTATTCACGCCCCCGGCGACGCCAATCACGGTCGGGATCGTCTTCAGGGTATTGAGGGTTAACCCAATCAGTTCATCGTGAATCTTCATCTCCGGGATCACCTGCCCTTCACCATCGAAGAAGTAACCCAGAATGTCGCCCACCGCGCCTTTGCGGCCAATCATCAGTTGTTCACCCTTCGTGATATAGCCTGAGCGAATAATGGTGGCTTCATCTTTCTGGTTGATAGCGCCGATACCGACAATGGCCGCATCGGCTGCCTGGGCGGCCAGCAGGACATCCTGGACGCTATTTTCATTTTTTAACGTCCGGGCAATCTCCGCAGAAGAGGCGCGAAGCGGCGCCGGAATAATACTGACCGGACAGGCCGCGTTGAGTTGTCCAATCCCGGTCATGTAAGGCCCCACGCCACCCGACAGCGTCACCAGGCGAATTTGCTGAGCAGAAATAAACCCACTGAGCCGTTTTAAGGTATTCATGGTCGCTTCGCCGAAGCCCGCCGCCAGAATCTGCTGTGGCTGGAGTGACTCCATCAACATATGCGCAGCGCCGATCCCCAGGCGAACACATGCATCCGCGCCGGG
>NZ_JBFWLF010000114.1:0-13033 GCF_050252275.1 Citrobacter sp.
TCGACTGGCTGTACGAGCTGGGTAATCGTGAGGCCTACCGCTACAAGGCCGCGATTTTGCATAGTTTTTGCTTTGGCGCGATTTTCAATATGATCGTGCTGGCGCGTGAGGGTCTGGACTCGTTTGTCTCGCGTGTTGTTTTTTTCCTGGTGGTTTTTGGTGCCTGTTTGCTGGTGGCAAAACTTCTGTTCTGGCTGTTTGACCAGGCCGGACTGATCCATAAACGTTGGCGAGCCCTGCCAGACAAACAGGTTGAAGGATAGCAATGACTGATAATACAACAGCACCAATTTACGATCTGCGCGGACTCCAGCTGATTGGCTGGCGTGATATGCACCATGCGCTGGATTATCTCTATGCTGGCGGCCAGCTTAAACAAGGTACGCTGGTGGCGATTAACGCAGAAAAGGTCCTGACGGCGGAAGATAACCCAGAAGTCCGTACCCTGATTGAGGCGGCAGAGTATAAATATGCCGACGGGATCAGCGTCGTGCGCTCGGTACGCAAAAAATTTCCACATGCCCTGGTTTCTCGCGTGGCGGGTGCCGATCTCTGGGAAGCGTTGATGGCCCGCGCGGGTGAGGAAGGCACGCCGGTATTCCTTGTGGGCGGAAAGCCGGAAGTGCTGGTGCAAACGCAAGCGAAACTGCGCGCCCAGTGGAATGTGAACATTGTCGGCAGCCAGGACGGTTATTTTACGCCGGAGCAGCGTCCTGCGCTATTTGAGCAAATCCACGCCAGTGGGGCGAAAATCGTCACCGTGGCGATGGGATCGCCGAAACAGGAAATCTTTATGCGCGATTGCCGGCAGGTGCATCCGCATGCGCTCTATATGGGCGTCGGCGGTACCTATGATGTTTTCACCGGTCATGTAAAACGTGCGCCGAAGGTGTGGCAAAATCTGGGGCTGGAGTGGCTGTATCGCTTGCTGTCGCAGCCGAGCCGCATTACCCGTCAACTCCGTTTACTGCGTTACCTGCGCTGGCACTACAGCGGTAATATCTAAAAACCCCTTCTTCATGCAGGTAGCGCATTCTGCTCCATGCGCTACCATGTTGCCTCATTTTTGCACTGTTTTTACAAAAAAATGCAATTTTTTAATGCTTCGTTTGCCATTTTGCCAAATTTGCGAAAACATGCGCCCCCAGCGATGTACCCATAACAATAACCGGCAATGCCGGAAAGCATGTAAACACGACAAGAGGATTTATGGCAGAGAATAAACCGGAGCTGCAGCGTGGGCTGGAGGCTCGTCATATCGAATTGATTGCCCTCGGGGGCACCATTGGCGTCGGCTTGTTTATGGGAGCGGCAAGCACCCTGAAATGGGCAGGACCATCGGTACTGCTGGCATATATTGTCGCCGGCCTGTTCGTCTTTTTCATTATGCGTTCAATGGGCGAGATGCTGTTCCTGGAGCCGGTTGCCGGTTCTTTCGCCGTTTACGCTCACCGCTACATGAGCCCGTTCTTCGGTTATCTCACCGCGTGGTCATACTGGTTTATGTGGATGGCGGTCGGTATTTCGGAGATCACCGCGATCGGCGTCTATGTCCAGTTCTGGTTTCCGGAAATGGCGCAATGGATACCGGCGTTAATTGCCGTTGGACTGGTGGCGCTGGCAAACCTGGCGGCCGTTCGTCTGTATGGCGAAATTGAGTTCTGGTTAGCGATGATCAAAGTCACCACCATCATCGTGATGATTGTGGTGGGGCTGGGCGTGATTTTCTTCGGCCTCGGCAACGGCGGGCAGCCGATTGGCTTTGGTAACCTGACCGGGCACGGCGGTTTCTTTGCCGGTGGCTGGAAAGGCTTCCTCACCGCGTTGTGTATTGTGGTCGCCTCTTATCAGGGCGTGGAGCTGATTGGGATTACGGCGGGCGAAGCCAAAAACCCGCAGGTCACGCTGCGTAGCGCGGTAGGTAAAGTGCTGTGGCGTATTCTGATCTTCTACGTGGGAGCGATTTTCGTGATCGTCACTATCTTCCCGTGGAACGAAATTGGTAGCAACGGCAGTCCGTTCGTCCTGACCTTTGCCAAAATTGGTATCACTACCGCGGCGGCGATTATCAACTTTGTCGTGCTGACCGCTGCGCTGTCTGGCTGTAACAGCGGAATGTACAGTTGTGGGCGTATGCTTTACGCGCTGGCGAAGAATCGTCAACTGCCGGCGGCGATGGGGAAAGTTTCCCGTCACGGCGTTCCGGTGGCGGGTGTCGCGCTGTCGATTTTGATCCTGCTGGTCGGTTCGTGCCTGAACTACATCATTCCTAATCCGCAGCGCGTCTTCGTCTATGTTTATAGTGCAAGCGTGCTGCCGGGGATGGTGCCGTGGTTTGTGATCCTGATTAGCCAGCTGCGTTTTCGTCGGGCGCATAAAGCGGCGATGACCAGCCATCCGTTCCGTTCGATTCTGTTCCCGTGGGCAAACTATTTGACGATGGCTTTCCTGGTTTGCGTACTGATCGGCATGTACTTTAATGAAGATACCCGTATGTCGCTGTTTGTCGGCATCATCTTCCTGCTCTCCGTGACGGCTGTTTATAAGGTTTTTGGCCTCAACCGTCAGGGTATCGCCCAGAAAACGGGGGAATAAGCGACAAAACGCGCAAAGCGTAACCAAACGCGCATTTTATTTAAAAAGGCACTAGACAGCGGGGTGTGAAGTCCGTATTATCCACCCCCGCAACGGCGCTAAGCGCCCGTAGCTCAGCTGGATAGAGCGCTGCCCTCCGGAGGCAGAGGTCTCAGGTTCGAATCCTGTCGGGCGCACCATTTACCCGGTGCTGGAGCTGCGGTGGTTTTGATACCGCGTAACAAAGATTTGCAGTGGTGGCTATAGCTCAGTTGGTAGAGCCCTGGATTGTGATTCCAGTTGTCGTGGGTTCGAATCCCATTAGCCACCCCATTATTAAAAGTTGTGAAATGCGAAGGTGGCGGAATTGGTAGACGCGCTAGCTTCAGGTGTTAGTGTCCTTACGGACGTGGGGGTTCAAGTCCCCCCCCTCGCACCACGACTTAACGAATTGAACTAAAAATTCAAAAAGCAGTACATCGGCGAGTAGCGCAGCTTGGTAGCGCAACTGGTTTGGGACCAGTGGGTCGGAGGTTCGAATCCTCTCTCGCCGACCAATTTTGAACCCCGCTTCGGCGGGGTTTTTCTTTTTCTACGCCACACTTTCTTCTTCTTTTCCCCTGTTGCTTCCCTGAGACAACCCTGTTTGCCATTGTCGCCATTTGGTGACGATTAACCTTCTGAAATTTCAAGACTTTCGTATATCGGGCGAGATCTGTCTCTGCTGAGCGACAATGGGGTGTATTTCCAGCTGGCAGAAAAAGGCAAAATCGCCGACAACCCGCGCCAGTACAGGGATAGCGAATTATCTTAATCCCTATTTTTAGCGGTGCAATCCTGGCATGCAATGTGCAATAATAGACGGGTAGATGCTCATTCCATCTCTTATGCTCGCCATAGTGCCTCATAAACTCAGGAATGATGCAGAGCCGTTTACGGTGCTTATCGTCCACAGTCAGATGTCGCTTCGGCCTCATCAAACACCATGGACATAACGTTGTGTGAAGCACCCATTTATGTTGTCATAAAGACCTGTTTAACGCCTGCTCCAAAAGAGCGGGCGTTTTTTTATGAATATACGTCATCCTCCAGGCTGCCTCTTTGTTGGCTGCGCCTGCTCACCCCGGTCACTGACTTATGTAAGCTCCCGGAGATCCTCAGACTTGCCGCCTCGATGCATCCTGAATGATTTTGTGTATGCGATTAATGCCCGGAGCGCGAAGCGTCACCGGGCGTCAGGGCGTTATTGCGGGGGATTATTCTGCAACGTCAGCATCAGGCCGTCACGGCGCATGGTGGCCGCTTCTTCCGGTTGATGCAGGCGGTCGAGCGCGTCGGCAAGCCAGGCATAATCGTACGCGTCCGGGCGCTGCTTCAGCGCGTCGCGGAAGGCAACGGTCGCTTCCTGCCATTCGCCGTGCTTCATCAGCGACTGACCCAGCGTACTCCACAGCAGCGGGCGATCGCCGACGGTCTTGATTTGCTGACGCAGGACTTTCTCCAGCTGTTCCGGATTATTGGTTTTCAGACGCGGAATTGGCAGCACGAGGCGATCGTCATACTGACGCTTCAGACCGTCGATAATGATTTGCTGCGCCATGTCGTGATCGTCGCATTCAATCAGATGCTCGGCCATGGCCACCTGCAGGGCGACCTGATGACGGGTTTTGCGGCTCTGGTTTTTCCACCATTCGCGTAGACCATCGCTGCCCTGATCGGCGCGCGCCTGATCCATCAGACCAATCCACGCCTGCTGTTCCAGCATCGCACGATGCTCTTCATCACCGACGTTCGCTTTCGCCATTGACGGGATGATATCCAGCAGCGAGCTCCAGGCACCGGTGCGAATGTAGGCCTGTTCTGCCAGACGCAGTACTTCCGGATGGCGCGGCGTTACCTCCAGCAATTTATCCACGCCGTGGCGCGCGGCATGGTTCTCATTGCGCGCCAGTTGCAGGCGGACACGCGCGATCTCAACCGGGATCGTGTCGTTGCCCGCGAGTTCTGCCGCACGTTCCAGATGTTGGTTTGCGCGCGCTTCGTCACCACGCTGTTGCGCTGCTTCAGCGGCGAGCAGGTAGTTCACTACCGGCTGTTCAGCATGATCGGCATTTTTCGCCATCAGCTTCTCAACCTGCTGATAGTCTCCTTCCGCCAGTTTCAACAGTGCCTGTTCGGTCTGCTTGCGGGCGCGACGACGTTTGCGACCCACAAACCAGCCGCGTGTATGTGCGCCGGTTCGGAAGAGGCGGCGCAGCAGCCATTCGAGGGCAAACAGTACCACCATCGCAAGGATCAGGATAATGACCAGCCCGGTCACGCTGGTTTCAATATTGTAGGTGTCGGTCTGGATCAGGACATAACCCTGGTGACCGGCAATCATCGGGCCGATCACGATACCCGCGATCAACAGCACAAAGAGCAATAATACTTTTAGCATCATTATTCTCCTTGCGGCGCGGCTGCCGGGGTTTCTGCCTGCGGTGCTTCAGACGCAGGGGCCGCTTCAGATGGCGCGGCGCCCGGTTGTGCCAGCAGGTTACGCACGCGGGTTTGCATCAATTTTTCGAGGATCGCCTGGCTTTGCAGCGTTTCCGGTACGTCCATCGTGATGCTCTGCTGACTCAACTTGTCCACTTCTTCAAGGAAGGCTTTTGTCGTGGCGTCGTCGGTATCGTAGTAGGCACGCACCCAGGTGGAGACGTTATCCAGCGCCTGACGGTAAGTCTCTTCCTGATGGCGCGGCACGGCCTGGGCGGCAACCAGCAGACGAGAGCGGATGTTTTCCCGCAGATAGACATCCTGATTCGGCGCTAACAGCGGGACCGCAGTATCATCGCGGCGGCGGATGGTGATAAAGCTGTCCATAAAGTTCTGCCAGCTTTTTTGTAGATTGACGCGCCATTCGCTGATTGAACTGGAAAGCTCAGGGCTATCGGCGTCCATCGGTGAACCGTCGCTGTCGTTATCCGCCAGACGCAGGTTATCGATCTGATTAGAAAGCTGATTAATTTTCAGGATGATACCGTCGTAATCCACCTGAGCGACGGAGGAAAGACTGGCGATATCATCGGTGATAGCCCGGCGTGCGGTAATCAGGCTGGGATCGTTCATGTCCGCGAGGCTGGCATCTGCACTCTTCAGTAGCGCGGCCGCCGTCGTCACATCCTGATCGCTCCACAGCTTACGTCCGGCCAGCTTGACCAGGAAATCGGCCTGCGCAAGCAGCCAGGTTTTGGCATCACTACCGGAAATCGTGGCGACTTTCTGTTGGACTTCATCCAACTGTTTCGCTAGTTCAGTTTGCTGACGGTTGGCCTGCTCAAGCTGCGCCGCCTGCTGTTTAATGACGCCTTCCAGCTCCGCCTTCTGGCTTTCCTGCGCTTTTTGCAGCGTGGTCAGTTGATTAGCCAGTGCATCGCTGGTGGCGGTCTGTGTGGTCGCCTGTTGTTTTCCCCAGCCATAGAGTCCAACACCGGCTGCCAGCGCGATGGCGATTGCCACCGCACTCAGGATGAGCGCAGTGCCGTTTTTACTCTTTTTTTCAGCAGTAGCTGGCTGTGGCTGAGTTTCCACGGCCTCCCTGGTCTCTTCAACCACGGCGGAGGATTTTTCTTGTTCCGTCATTATGGCTTCCCATTATGAGAGTTATTGTAATGCGCGCAGTAGCGCATCGTTGTCGGCGTTATCAGCGACCTTAATATCTTGCCAGCCCAGTTCCCGGGCGAGGTGCGCCAGACGCTCGCTGACGACAATAAGCCGACAGCGTAGTAACCAGTTTTCGCGATACCACTGCGGGATTAGTGCGTTAAGCTGTTGCAGCATTTCCCCGCTGGTGACCACTATCGTTGTCACGCCGCGCGACTGCCAGCGCATCGCTTCTTGTGCCCCATCGTAAGGTTTAGCACTACGTTGATAACATTCATAAAACGTGACATCTGCACCGCGTGCCGCCAGGGTTTCGCCTAACAGCTCCCGACCGCCGTTGCCGCGTAAGATCAGCGCACGTTTGCCCGCAATATTTTGTAATTCAGGTAATTGTAGCAAGACTTCGCTGATTTCCCGATCCAGTGGATAGCGAATGTCATATCCGCTGACGGTATGCAGCGCCAGGGCGGTCGTGCGACCAATAGCAAAATAGTGCGCGGCGGCCGGCCACTTCAGCCCTTCACGTTCCAGTTGCGCATGGGCAAAAGAGACCGCGTGCTGTGACAGCACAAAGAGCAGATCGTTATCAGTGATCGTCGAAAACACCCCGGCCAGTCGCGATAAATCCTGACCCGGGGTAAATTCGATGAGCGGAAAACTCCAGGCCTCCTGCCCCAGTGTGCGCAGACGGCTCACTAACTCTTCCCCTGCGGGAGACGGGCGGGTGACCAGGATACTCATGCGGGGGATTCTCCGTTATAAACCTCGGTCAGAATCGCGCGCGCGCCGTTATCCAGCAGCTCTTCGGCCAGCGAAATGCCCATCTGCTCCGCCTGATCGGGCGAGCCACGGCGCTCTCCGCGTACCATTTGTGAACCGTCTGGCGCACCGACCAGCGCGCGTAGCCAAATCTCACCATCAATGATTTCAGCATAGCTGCCAATTGGCACCTGACAGCCCCCTTCCAGGCGGGTGTTCATGGCGCGCTCGGCTTTGACGCGAAGGGCGGTCATTTCATCATTCAGCGGGGCCAGCAGCGCCTGAGTCCGGCTATCGTCGAGGCGGCATTCGATGCCAACCGCGCCTTGCCCCACGGCAGGCAGCGACACTTCTGGTGGAAGCGCCGTGCGGATTCGCGATTCCAGCCCTAAGCGTTTTAAACCGGCAACGGCCAGGATAATGGCATCATAGTCGCCGTTATCCAGCTTGCTCAGGCGGGTTCCAACGTTGCCGCGCAGTGAACGAATGACGAGATCCGGACGGCGTTCTGCCAGCTGACACTGGCGACGCAAACTGGAGGTGCCCACGATGCTGCCGGCAGGCAGTTCATCAAGGGTGTTATATGTGTTCGAGACAAAGGCGTCGCGCGGATCGTCGCGCTCACAGATAGTAACCAGTCCCAGACCTTCCGGAAATTCAACCGGAACATCTTTCATTGAGTGCACCGCGATGTCGGCACGTTTTTCGAGCAGCGCAACTTCCAGCTCTTTTACGAAAAGACCTTTGCCGCCTACTTTCGCCAGTGGGGTATCAAGAATGACATCACCACGCGTCACCATAGGCACCAGCTCCACGACCAGGCCGGGATGGCTCGCCATCAGAGCGTCTTTGACATAATGTGCCTGCCAGAGCGCGAGGGGGCTTTGGCGTGTGGCAATTCTTAAAACATTGTCTAACATGCTTGTTACCGTCATTATCGTCCGTGGTTCATCCTAACATCCTTACAAGTGGGATGTCAGTGTTACGGTCAAAGGTAAGTCAAGGATAAGACGCTGTGTTGCGGCTGGCAGTATTTAATGACGAGAAACCGTCCGGGCGTACTTCAGAATTTACGCGAAGCGATTGGTGCTACACTTGTATGTAGCGCATCTTTCTTTACGGTCAATGAGCAAGGTGTTAAATTGATCACGTTTTAGGCCATTTTTTCGACTGAACGCACAAAAAAAAGGTCGTAAAAGGTAACGGTTATTTTTGTCATTTGGTTTATCCCGAATGGTGAAGGTTGTTGGTAAGCGGATCGCGCTGCGACAATCGACGGCATGACGGGTAGCAACATCAGGCGATACGTCTTGTACCTCTATATTGAGACTCTGAAACAGAGACTGGATGCCATTAATCAACTGCGTGTGGATCGCGCGCTTGCTGCCATGGGACCTGCTTTCCAGCAGGTGTACAGTCTTCTGCCGACATTATTGCACTATCACCATCCGCTGATGCCGGGATACCTCGATGGTAACGTTCCCAGAGGCATTTGCTTTTACACGCCTGATGAAACCCAACGCCACTATCTGAACGAACTGGAACTGTATCGCGGTCTGGCGCCGCAGGATCCGCCAAAAGGTGAGTTGCCGATTACCGGCGTTTATTCCATGGGCAGCACCTCCTCTGTCGGACAAAGCTGTTCGTCGGATCTTGATATCTGGGTGTGCCACCAGTCCTGGCTGGACAGTGAAGAACGACAACTGCTGCAGCGTAAATGCAGTCTGCTGGAAAGCTGGGCCGCTTCGCTGGGGGTGGAAGTCAGCTTCTTCCTGATTGATGAAAACCGTTTCCGCCATAATGAAAGCGGCAGTCTGGGTGGTGAAGACTGTGGCTCGACGCAGCATATCCTGCTGCTGGATGAATTCTACCGTACCGCGGTGCGTCTCGCCGGTAAGCGTATTCTGTGGAATATGGTGCCGGGCGATGAAGAAGAGCATTACGACGACTACGTTATGACGCTCTACGCTCAGGGTGTGCTCACGCCAAACGAATGGCTGGACCTGGGCGGATTAAGCTCGCTCTCCGCTGAAGAGTACTTTGGCGCCAGCCTCTGGCAACTGTATAAAAGTATCGATTCACCGTACAAGGCGGTGCTGAAAACGCTGTTGCTGGAAGCCTACTCCTGGGAATACCCCAATCCACGCCTGTTGGCGAAAGACATTAAACAGCGCCTGCATGACGGCGAGATCGTCTCGTTTGGTCTTGACCCGTACTGCATGATGCTGGAACGCGTGACGGAATACCTCACGGCGATTGAAGATCCGACGCGCCTGGATTTAGTGCGCCGATGTTTCTACTTAAAAGTTTGCGAAAAACTGAGCCGCGAACGCGCCTGCGTCGGCTGGCGTCGTGAAGTGCTCAGTCAGTTAGTAAGCGAGTGGGGATGGGACGAAAATCGTCTGGCCATGCTCGACAACCGGGCGAACTGGAAGATTGATCAGGTACGTGAAGCGCACAACGAACTGCTCGATGCTATGATGCAGAGCTACCGTAATCTGATCCGCTTTGCGCGTCGTAATAATCTCAGCGTCAGCGCCAGCCCGCAGGATATTGGCGTTCTGACCCGTAAGCTGTACGCCGCGTTTGAAGCGTTACCCGGTAAAGTTACGCTGGTGAACCCACAGATTTCGCCGGACCTCTCTGAACCGAACTTAACCTTTATCCACGTTCCGCCAGGTCGCGCCAACCGTTCAGGTTGGTATCTCTACAACCGTGCGCCAAACATGGATTCCATCATCAGCCATCAGCCGCTGGAATATAACCGCTATCTGAATAAGCTGGTGGCCTGGGCGTGGTTTAACGGTCTGCTGACGTCGCGCACGCATCTGTTTATTAAGGGCAACGGCATTGTCGATCTGCCGAAATTGCAGGAGATGGTGGCCGATGTGTCGCACCATTTCCCGCTACGTTTGCCTGCGCCGACGCCGAAAGCGCTCTACAGCCCGTGTGAAATTCGCCATCTGGCGATCATCGTTAACCTCGAATATGACCCGACGGCGGCATTCCGCAATCAGGTGGTCCATTTTGACTTCCGTAAGCTGGATGTTTTCAGCTTTGGCGAAGAGCAAAATTGCCTGGTGGGCAGCGTAGATCTGCTGTACCGCAACTCGTGGAATGAAGTGCGTACGCTGCATTTCAACGGCGAACAGGCGATGATCGAAGCACTGAAAACGATTCTGGGCAAAATGCACCAGGACGCCGCGCCGCCGGACAGCGTGGAAGTGTTCTGCTACAGCCAGCATCTGCGTGGTTTGATTCGTACCCGCGTGCAGCAACTGGTTTCAGAGTGCATCGAGCTGCGTCTCTCCAGTACTCGTCAGGAGACAGGGCGCTTTAAGGCACTGCGCGTTTCCGGTCAGACATGGGGCCTGTTCTTTGAACGCCTGAATGTGTCGGTACAGAAGCTGGAAAACGCCATTGAGTTCTACGGCGCAATTTCGCATAACAAATTGCACGGCCTGTCAGTTCAGGTGGAAACCAATCAGGTGAAACTGCCGTCCGTCGTGGATGGCTTCGCCAGCGAAGGGATCATTCAGTTCTTCTTTGAAGAGACCGGTGATGAGAAGGGCTTTAACATCTACATTCTGGACGAGAGTAACCGGGCGGAAGTGTATCATCACTGCGAAGGCAGCAAAGAAGAGCTGGTGCGCGACGTCAGCCGCTTCTACTCCTCGTCGCACGACCGCTTTACATACGGCTCCAGTTTCATCAACTTCAACCTGCCGCAGTTCTATCAGATTGTGAATACGGACGGGCGCGCACAGGTGATCCCGTTCCGCGCACAATCACTCGGCAACGTTCCGCCAGCCAATCAGGATAACGACACGCCGCAGTTGCAGCAGTATTTCTCGTGATAGTTTTGCCGGATGTTATCCGGCAAATAAGACTTAACGGAAGCTGACTTCTTCGCCCGCCTGATGCGTTGCCGCCTGTTCCAGCAGATCCCAGAAGGTTTCTCCGCTCCGGTCGCAAACCCATTCATCCCCTTTCAGGTCAAAATGGTAGCCGCCCTGTTTGGTCGCCAGCCACACCTGGTGCAGCGGTTCCTGACGGTTAATAATGATTTTGCTGCCGTTTTCAAAGCTAATGGTCAGTACGCCGCCATTGATTTCGCAGTCGATATCGCTGTCGCCATCCCAGTCGTCAAGACGCTCTTCGATGGTCATCCACAAGGTATCGGCCAGGCGATGAAATTCACTGTCGTTCATTGTCGTTTCCCGTTTTTTCGTGATGGCGGCAGTATAACCTGAAACAAATCGCGTTGCAGATTACAGGCAAACTCTTGCTTTTACGCCTTCTCCTGCGATGATAGAAAACAGAAAGTATGAACTTACAGGCAATCCATAATGAAAAACGTCTTTCAGGCACTCGCTGTTCTTCTCACTCTGTTCAGCCTGACGGGTTGTGGCCTTAAAGGGCCGCTCTATTTCCCTCCGGCTGATAAAAATGCACCGCCGCCGACTAAACCGGTTGATACACAAACGCAATCCACCACGCCCGATCAAAACGATCGTGCCACGGGAGATGGGCCTTCCCAGGTGAACTACTGACGGTGTGTTTCTGTACCCGCGTGAACGGAGTGAATAATGCAATTCTCTAAAATGCATGGCCTTGGCAACGATTTTATGGTCGTCGACGCGGTAACGCAGAATGTCTTTTTTTCGCCAGAATTGATCCGTCGTTTATCTGACAGGCATCTGGGGGTGGGGTTTGATCAACTGCTGGTGGTTGAACCTCCGTACGATCCTGAGCTGGATTTTCATTACCGAATTTTTAATGCCGACGGCAGTGAAGTGTCGCAGTGTGGTAACGGCGCGCGCTGTTTTGCCCGTTTTGTGCGCCTCAAGGGGTTAACCAACAAACGTGATATTCGCGTCAGTACGGCGAGTGGGCGGATGGTGTTGAGCGTGACGGACGATGAGCTGGTGCGCGTCAACATGGGTGAACCCAATTTTGAGCCATCGCAGGTGCCTTTTCGCGCTAACAAAGCGGAAAAGACCTATATTATGCGAGCGGCGGAACAGACAATATTGTGCGGTGTCGTTTCAATGGGTAATCCGCACTGTGTGATTCAGGTCGACGATGTTGATACGGCGGCGGTGGAAACGCTGGGACCGGTTCTGGAAAGTCACGAACGTTTTCCTGAACGGGCCAATATCGGTTTTGTGCAGATCATGAAACGCGAGCATATTCGCCTACGCGTTTATGAGCGCGGCGCGGGAGAGACACAGGCCTGTGGGAGCGGCGCGTGCGCGGCCGTCGCCGTCGGCATTCAGCAAGGTTTGCTGGCGGAAGAGGTCCGCGTGGAATTACCGGGCGGTCGCCTTGATATCGCCTGGAAAGGTCCGGGTCATCCGTTATACATGACTGGCCCGGCGGCACATGTCTATGACGGGTTTATCCATCTATGAAGCAGCCAGGGGAAGAACTACAGGAAACGCTTACGGAACTCGATGACCGGGCGGTCGTCGACTATCTGCAGAAAAACCCTGAGTTTTTTATCCGCAATGCGCATGCCGTGGAAGCGATGCGGGTGCCGCACCCGGTGCGGGGCACTGTCTCGCTCGTTGAGTGGCACATGGCCCGCGCGCGTAATCACATTAACGTCCTTGAAGAAAATATGTCGCTGTTGATGGCGCAGGCGAATGCCAACGAAAGCCTGTTTTATCGCCTGTTGCATTTGCAGGGACGTCTGGTTGCCGCGACCAGCCTGGACGATATGCTGATGCGCTTTCATCGCTGGGCGCGTGAACTGGGCCTTGCCGGTGCCACGGTGCGCCTGTTTCCCGATCGCTGGCGTCTCGGCGCGCCGTCAAGCTATACCCATCTGGCGTTAAGCCGCCAGGCCTTCGAACCGCTGCGTATTCAGCGGCTGGGGCAGGAGCAGCACTATCTGGGCACCTTAAACGGTCCGGAATTGCTGGTGGTGTTGCCGGAGGCGAAGGCGATTGGTTCGGTGGCGATGTCGATGCTGGGACGTGACGGCGATTTGGGCGTCATTTTGTTCAGCAGCCGCGACACGCATCACTATCAGGCAGGCCAGGGAACG
>NZ_JBFWLF010000115.1:0-12952 GCF_050252275.1 Citrobacter sp.
CCCCATATAGGAGTTCTGGCTATAGTTGAGCAACGGGAACGCGGGTTGGTCGAGTGTGTATCGCGGTTTTCCGTTTTCATCGCTTGCACAGACGGGAAACAGTTGTGACTCAAACAGGTGAATATTGGCAAACGGAGGCTGGAGCAGGTTTTCGTCATAATAAGAGAAGATAAAGTCGCTTTGCCCCTCCCGCAACATATCGACCGCCTGATCGACATCGATCGCCTCAACCGACCAGGTAAACTGGGTTGGCATCTGGCTGACGATACCGGGTAACAGCCCTAGTGAAAGGGAGTGCGCAGCGGCAATCTTAATTTTACGCAGTGTGAAATCGCTGCCGCCACGGAGTTCAGCCAGGTTGCTTTCCAGCTGTTGTAGCAGATGACGTATCTGAGAGTGAAAGATTTTTCCCTGCTCGGAGAGTTGCAGCGGCGAGACCTGACGATTGAACAATTCAACCCCGACCGCGTTTTCCAGGGCGCGAATACGACGGCTGAAGGCGGGTTGCGAGACATTACGAATAATCGCGGCCTGGGAGAAGTTTCGGCACTTTTCCAGCGTCAGAAAGTCATAAAGCCATTTCGTTTCAATGTTATACAAACCTGCACCACTCACATCCATTTATCATCACCTGTCAGCCGTCTGTCTGCGCCATTTTACGGGCATTCACACGGCTGACAACCGATTGCGCTTACTCGAAAGACCCCTTCACGCAGGCTTTCCCGTCAACCACCATGCGTTTGCCGTGAGCATAAACCTGCTCAATACACAATTCCGGCGTCATTACCAGCAGGTCGGCATCCTTACCGGGGGCGATTTCGCCTTTAGTGGATAGGTTAAGAAAGGTAGCCACACTGGTCGTCAGCGGACGCAGTGCGTCGGTCAGGGTAAATCCGTAATCGTTGATTAGCGATTGTACAGTTTCAAGCAAGCTCTCGAAGCCCGCCACGCCAATTCCGGTGAGTTTTCCGGCATCATCAAACAACGGCTGACTACCATTACCATCAGAACTGACCGTTATCCGGGCAAGCGGTACACCGGCTTTGACTGCGCGAGCAACCCCCTCAGCCGGTGCAACCGGATCGGGGATACCGCTGGTGATGTCGATGGTGCCGCCCTTGAGCGCAAAGGCCAGTGCTTCTTCGAACAACGCCTCATTGCGGTTTACGTGGGTGGGAAGCAGCTTACTCATCGGCACATCGCTATTTTCGAGAATGTCGTACAGCGGTTTGAGCCCCTTTTTACTGTCGCCCATATGGAACACGCTGACACCCGGTTTGCCGCCCAGCAGGCCACCCACACGAGATTCCGCTGCCATGTTTGCCAGTTGATAATCGCCAGGCGCGGCAGAGCGGTGGTCAGAGACGGCGCATTTTACGCCGATAACGCGATCGATCAGCGCCACATCTTTTTCGACGGAACCGGTGATCGTCGGTGAAGGAACATGATAAGCGCCGGTTAGCATCCAGGCGGTGATCCCTTCTTCATTCAGCGCCCGGGTTTTCGCCAGCAGTGATTCCGGATGACGGGTTACGGAGTCGGTGCCGAGCAAACCAATGACGGTCGTGACCCCGGCTTCGGTCAGTCTGCTCAGTCTGACTTCTGGCGTGCGGGTCGTGGGGCCCGCTTCGCCACCGCCGCCAATCAGGTGTACATGCTGATCGATAAAGCCAGGACACAGGATCCGTCCCTGGAGATTGATAACCTTACAATCCGGCACAATGTGAGGCGAGATATCGCGTGCAACGGCAATAATCTTGCCGTTGGCGAGAAACACGTCGCAAATCCCCTGGTCTTCAGGGGTATAAAGGTGCGCACCTTGCAGTAACGTAAATTCTGCGAAGGATAAATCAGGCATGATAATTCCCTTTTTAAACAATAAGCTGCATAACCCAGATCGACAGTAATGCGTTGATGGCACATACCGCAATGATGTGGGGGTAATATTTGGCGTTCACTTCGGCGGTACCGAGGCAGCGACCCACGTTTTGTACCGGGTTACCCATCAGGTATATCGCCGGGAGCAGAACCGTGACGTCGTGCCCATTTAATGCTCCCGCAGTGAGCAGACTGGCGGAAACGCCTACCGCGCCGCCCATACTCATCAGCGACGCTAACAGCACGGTGGCGGCTTCACCAGGAAGTCCCCAAAGTGCCATGACGGGCTGACAAATGTGTCCAACCCAGTCAAGTAAACCGGTGATTTTCAGCGCCTGAATAATGACGAACGCCATCACCACGTTTGGCAGCAGGTTAGTGGTGGCAATTGTAAAGCCGCGGCGGGCACCGTCGATAAACATGTCCATGACATTTTTGCGAACCTGAGTGGTCATGCTTGTGCTCCTTGCGTTGGGTTACGGCGTTCTTCAAAGTTGATCCAGATACGTAGCAGGTTGGCGCCGACAAATTTAAACACCAGAATCACGGCCAGCGGGACGATAACAGACGTTCCCAGAAACGCGAAGACGGCAACACCAGAGGAAAAATAGTTGGTAATAATCGCGCTGCCGCTGGTCTGGTATGCGGCAAAAATGACTTTATCGCGCTCGGTGATTTCACCATCCTGCGCCAGTTCTTTCGTCATACCTGCAGCCGCATCGGTATTTTGTAAGTTAGCGATAAGCGCCAGCGAGCAGATGCCCGGAATGCCCAACAGCGGCTTCAGGATCGGCGTCATCAGTTGTTGCGCCGCACGCAATCCGCCAAGACCGTCGGTGATAGAAATAATGCCCAGTGACAAAATGACTGACGGCGCAAGTTCGAGCGCGAAAAGAAAACCATCTTTTGCGCCCGTACCGCCCGCGCCCCGGAAGGTGACGGTCGTTTGTGCCGCGCCATTCGCGATCTGACCAAACGAACCGTTCAGCACGCTAAAATCAAAAACACGCCACCAACCTTCCGTTCCGGAAAATACGCCGGAAAAGAAAATGATGGTCAGAAAAAATGCCAGATATCCCTTAAGTCCGACCTTTTCTGTTGCAAGCGGCAGCGCCGCCTGTTCCCCTTGTTGCGCCATAGCGAACCCCGTTATTTTTTTGATAATGTGTGTTTGTTGCGACAGGCCAGAAGTGGCCCGAACTCAATGACCTTACCAGTCATAGGGATATGGGGAAAATGCCAGAATGTTTCGCGCTATGCGTTTCTTGCATAGGGTGACAGAAATATCAGGATTAAAACGACCCGCCAATTTCTGCCTCGTTTTAACATTGCCAGATAATTTCTTTTCCATTTTTGTAAGGATAGTGGATTCAACGGCATGGTTTTAAACATTCAGAACATCGCTTCATGATGTGCAATAGCCTCAGTCATCACGATCGCATATGAGTGAGTATCCAGTGAAATATATACAGCCAGGGTGGGGGAAGTGATGAGAACAGTGAAGTACTCCGCACGACAAAGGTTAATGTAGAGGATAATCTACCGTATCGTTTACGCTATTATTAATGACATAGCGTGTTTAGAACATCACGATCTTTGGGGGAATTATGAGTGGAATGCGTTCCCGCACGGCAATTATCGTGGACGACCATCCTCTGGCGCGTATGGCTATTCGTGGTGTACTGGAGAAAGATCGCGTTACGGTTCTCGGAGAGTATGAGGACGGGGCGATTGCGCTGAAGAGTTTGCTAAAAACGACTGCGGATATTGTGGTTATTGACGTTGAGATCCCCGGCGTCAATGGGGTAGAGCTGGTGGAGAAACTCAGAGCGAATCACTATCACGGCGTGTTAGTGGTCGTCTCAGCGAAAAACGATCGTTACTTCAGCAAGCGCTGTGCACAGGCGGGAGCGAACGCGTTTATCAGTAAAAAGCAGAACATGGATAATATCCTGGCGGCCATTAATGCCGCACAGAATGGGTATACCTATTTTCCATTTTTCTCCGAAGAAGCCTCCGAAATCCTCACCGATGCGCAGCGTCTGGAATCCCTTTCGACACAAGAGATGAAAGTCATGGGGCATGTGCTTAACGGTCTGGACAATTCGCAAATTGGTGAGGCGATGCATATTAGTGGTAAAACCGTCAGTACTTATAAAACGCGGCTCATGGAAAAACTCGGCTGTAAATCATTAATCGAACTGCTCTCGTTTGCTCATCAGAATAAGCTGACATGATGATAAATAAATGGCTGATGGCGGTGCTCATTATTTTATCCATCGGCGGGCGTGCTGTTTACGCACAACTAAGACTTCCCGTTGAGCTGGAACTATCAGGATTCAATTATATATCGCCTGTACCGGTTTATTTGAGTGAGGATGACAAACGCTGGTTACAGCAGAAAAAAAGTCTCAGAGTCGCCGTTTATGAGCCCGTTCAGCCGCCGCTTGTTATGACAACGCTGACTGGACGTTATCGGGGAATGAATGCTGATTATCTGGCATTGATTCAACATTCCCTTAATACACGAATAAGTGTGATGGCGTATCCGGATCAGGCTGACGCTGTTGAGGCGTTAAAAAAGGGAGAGGTCGATATGGTATTGACCGGGCTGGAGAGTCAATCCTGGCGTGAAGCAAGTGTTCAGGTTTCTCTGCCACTGATTCATTCCTGGCCCAATTTAGTCACCTCTCTTGGCAACGTTATGGCGCCATTGCAGAGCGCACAACGTACGGGGGTAGCGATTGTTAATCACTATCCAGATGTCGATTTTATCCGCCAGTCCTTTCCCGATGCCGAGATCGATAACTATGGCAGTTACCAGGAAGCGCTGAATTCTGTTAATAATGGGCGCAATGCCTGGTTTTTCGGCGATTCACTCACGACCAGCACCTGGCTTTCCCAGGAGTTCAGTCTTGCGCTGACAACGGTGAAGTATTGGCCTGCGCCACAGAGAAAGAGCTACTTTTTATTTTTGCCCGCACAGCAACGGCTGCGGGAAATTGTGAACAATACCCTTAGCGCAATTGATGAAAACATCCATGGGCAAATTGCCCAGTCGATGATTGATAAAGGCAATCTCTCCTTCCTGATTGAACCTCTGGACCTGACGCCACGCGAAAAGCAGTGGTTAAATAATCACAAAACACTCCGTGTGATTATCAATCCCTGGTTTGCCCCTTACACGATGGTTGATGGAAGCCAGCAAACGCGGGGTATTGTTGGCGATGTCCTTAATTTGATTGGCTTACAAACGGGTATTCAGTTTGAGACGGTGGTCGTCAAATCGAATAAAGAGATGATCGCTGAAATGAAAAAAGGTAACTGGCATATTGTGCAGGCCGCAACCTATGATCTCAGCCGAGAAAATTATCTCTCTTTTACTCACCCATTTATTACCACACAATTCGTGGCCGTGATAAGAAAAGAGGAAAGTAAAGAGCATGCGCTGCGGCCCGGTAATCATGTCGCAATTAGCGCCGATCATACTTTACTGACCACACTGAAGGCGAAGTATTCAGGCATTGTGTGGGAAGAGGTGGAAAATTCCAGCGTGGCATTGAATCTGGTCGCAACAGGAAAAGTGGATGCCGCCATTTCGAATCAGCTGACCGCGCGATATCTGAGCGAGCATTACTATCCCGATCAGCTTTCCTGGATACCGCTTACCGGAGAAGAACCCGCGGCAATTAGTTTCGCGGTGCCCCGCTCTGAGCCGGAGTTACGGCAAATTCTGGATAAAGCGTTAGATGATATTCCGCAAAAAGAGGTCCTGCAGATCGTCAGTAAATGGATTCGTCTGCCGGATGTCAAAATAGATACCTGGGAATTATATAACAGGCCTTTTTATCTGGTGGCTACCTTAGCGTCGTTACTGGTACTCAGCACCTTGTTATGGGCAGTCTATCTGGTGCGGGAAGTTCGTATCAGAAAACGTTCTCAACGCTTACTGCAAGAGGAACGAAACCGGGCTCTCAGGGCCAATGAAGAGAAGCGGGAATTTCTTTCTCACATGAGCCATGAGATACGAACCCCGGTAAGTGCCATTATGGGATTTCTTGAACTCCTGCAATTTTCTCCTGCGAAGTTTAGCCCGGAAGATAAAGCATCAGTGGACCAGGCGGCTCAGGCCTCACGTTCGTTATTAAAACTTATTGGCGAGATCCTCGATCTGGAGAAGATCGAATCGGGCTTATTAGAGACCGTTCCCCAGTGGAAATATCCGGACAGCCTGATACAAGACAACATTGCATTATTCAGCGCGCTGGCGGCGCAAAAAGGGATCGCGCTACGTTACGATTCTCGTTTAGAGGCACGCGAGGCGATGCGACTGGATCCCCAATTACTAGGGCAGGTTCTCACCAATATTATCGGTAACGCGGTGAAATTTACCGAACGTGGTGATGTGCGAATTTCTGCGGTCAAGCATGAGCAAACGCTGGTGATCTCGGTGCGTGATTCTGGGCCGGGAATGAGCGAAGAAGAACAACGTCGTTTATTCACCGCCTTTAGCCAGGGAATAGCGGGAGAACATCACCGCGGTTCGGGGCTCGGATTAGCCATTAGTCGGGGATTAATGAGGCAAATGGGAGGGACAATCGAACTGCAAAGTGAGGTGAATCGGGGGACGACCGTTACGTTGAGCCTGCCAGTCCAGACGTCGTTTGATATCACGCCTACCGTTGCGGACGTTGACGCGCCTCTGCCAGTATTGCAAGGAACAACACTCCGGGTATTAATCGCGGATGACCTTCCTTTCAGCCGATTACTTTTGAAACGTCAGCTTATGACGCTGGGTATCATCGCTGATGAAGCCGACAATGGCGAGATTGCATTGCATTATCTTCAGCAAGGAAATTATGACTTGTTGATTACCGATCTCAATATGCCGGTTATGGATGGTATTGAGCTTGCCCGCCAGATCAGAAAAAGTAATACAACGCTTGTTATCTGGGGGCTCACGGCAACGGCGCAGGAACACGAGCGCGAACGTTGTCTGTCGGCGGGCATGAATGCTTGTCTTTTCAAACCCATCACGTTGTCACAACTCTCTCATTTACTCTCCGGTGTCAGTGATACCCACGACACGGCATTTGATCTCGAAAGACTGGCGATGCTGGCGCAAGGGAATCGGGCATTGATGCTTCGCGCATTAAAAGATGCGCAGGAAGAAAATCGCTGTGATTTAACGGCGGCTTATAACGCCAGTGAGTCTGGTGATTATCGTCTGGTTAAACATCATATTCATCGCATTAACGGGACTGCTCAGTTATTGGGGGTTGAGACTTTAATGAAGGCTTCACAGTCTCTGGAGGATAAACTCCCGGACGCAATGACTGTCACCGAACTGCCTGCTGAGCTTGAGTATATCCAGACACTACTGGACGAGCTGGAGCAGGCAATCGAGAAATTCACACCTTAATTTTCCTTCCTACATGTGTAGGCGGTGCCTGACAGAATAATAAGGCATCGCTGATGTTGCTCCTGTGTTAACCAGGTAAAATAAGCCCTGTTCCAACAGAATAAAATTAGTTAATTAAACCTGGTATATTTCCTAAGAAAAATCCATGTTTTGGTTTATTACAAGTTTCAACTATCAAACACGCCCGGATCATTAAACCAAACCTATCCATATAGCTAGTGTTTAATTCTGTTTTTTGTTGCCTATTCTGGGTTTTTGTTTTGATAAAAATAGCCAGGTGTGGATCGTTGTTCTTTTGAAAGTAAAAAGATAGTAGAAACGATCGTTTTTATGTTTTCTTACGAAATCCACGACTTTTGTGATGTCATGCTGAATTATTTTCTGTAAATTTTACAGCGAAACATGTGGCGACTTACAGACGTTAAAACAGCAAGCAGGAAGTGTCGAAAAGGGAAGTTCTATGAAATTGTCAGACTCCGTTTTTTCTGATGATTATTTTTTTATTGTCGGCATAAGTGCGTTGTTAACGCCGGAGTTAATTGATGAAAATTACACTATAGTCGATGTCGATGAGTCGCTCCTTCAACGGAGTACAGAGTATTTGTTTCCTGGCAGGAAGATCATTGCATTTATCACCAATGATCTCGACTACTACGCGTTATGCCATTTGAGAGATATAACTTTCATTGATAAGAGACGCCGGATAAATGAAATCCTCTCATGCCTGTTTGTCAATGACTCCAGGTATGCTTATCGGGTGAAATACACGCTTTCATTCCGGGAAAGTGAAGTTCTTGATTGTATACAAAAAGGAATGGAGGCGAATGAGATTGGTGAGTTATTGGGCATGTCGATGAAGACATTCTATGCACACCGTCGCAGTCTGATATTTAAACTTCAACTCGGTAATCGTGTATCTCTGTATCGAAATATCGCGCGAATAAGAATGTGCAAACCCTGTGTTCATGAGCCTGACCTTACATAAATTATTGCGTTAATGTCGGGAAACGAGAATATGCAGAGGAGGTGAGTGCAGAAATAATTGTTTTTAACATCAACGCTTTTAATTAAATATTAACTTAACTATCAGGATTTTACGATATGAAAAAATTAGCACTGATTTCTGCGATTTTATCGCTGTCTGCTCTACAGGCGACATATGCAGCCGATGGCGTAATTAACTTTAACGGAACCATTACGGGAACGGCGTGTGTGGTGGATCCTTCCGCGATTTCACAACCCGTTGAGCTTGGAACCGTTTCAACGGCGGCATTTTCTGGTGGAAGTGGTGCAACAGCTGCCGCTAAGCGCTTCAACATTGTGCTGAAATCCTGTCCGGCAAGTGTAACCAGCGCCAGTGTTCGATTTGACGGTACCACCAATACGACTAACCCTTCGATTCTGGCGTTGACCACAGGTCAGACTGCGACAAATGTTGGCGTCGCTATTTATGAACAGGACAGCGCGACATTGATCCCGGTCGGTACTTCTTCGGCTAGCGTGGCATTGCAGGAAGACATCGACAATACGTTGACCTATTTCGCGAAATATATGGCCACAGGCGTTGTCGGAGCAGGGTCGGCCAAGTCGTCAACCTCTTTCACCGTAACTTATCAGTAAAAGCAGGGCCACTCGTGGCCCTGAGTAATTAAGCAGGAATTCTCATGTTTCAGCAATTATATAACACGGTTGCTATAGGGATGATATTTATCTCAACAGCGGCAATTAGTGGTGTTGAAATAGGCGGTACTCGTCTTATTTATAATGGTAATGCCAGTCAGGCTGCAATCAGTGTTAAAAATCCGGACAATAAACCGTATTTAATTCAGTCATGGGTGAGTAAAAGTGAAAATGGTGATGAGAGTGGTAGCGAATTCACTACTACACCACCTTTGTTTAAATTAAATCCAAATGCGCAGAACTCTGTTCGCGTCATGTTGGCTGAAAATAACTTACCAACCGACAGAGAAAGCGTTTACTGGCTGAATATCAAAGCGATTCCCTCATCCTCACCGGATGCGAAAAATGAATTGTTGATCGCGGTAAAAAGCAAAATGAAGCTGTTTTATCGTCCCACCGGGTTAAAAGGCGATCCGTCATTGGCATACCAGCAGTTAATTTTTTCACGTGAGGGTGGGAAATTAACTGTAAATAATCCAACGCCTTATAGCGTGTCGCTCAATGAAATAAAGGTGAACGGCAAGACGATCACTAAGCCTCCAATGGTATTACCATTTCAAACCGTCACGCTACCCCTATCGGGGATAAACGGCGGTGACGTATCGTGGCGTGCGATTAATGATTTTGGAGGCGTCACGACTGAACAAAAAGTTAAAATGTAGGTTAAATGCTTATGCTCCAGTTCAATACGGTTTCAGGTTTTGCAACGTTAACGAAATTATCAGTCATGGTCTATCTGTTTACACAAGCATCAACCGTGTTGGCTGAGGATTATTTTTCACCCGATCTCATTGAAACCCGATGGAATATTCCACGTGATATTGATATCTCCCGTTTCAGCAAAACTGACGGACAGGTTCCCGGTATTTATCACGTTGATGTCTATCTGAACGGAAATTATATTGAATCTCGTGATATCAGCTTTCTGGGTAAAGAGAGTGAATTGGCACCATCCTTAACCTACGCCGATTTCGTAAAATGGGGTGTGAAGCGTAACGCACAGCCTGACTGGATGAGTATGGAGGATTCCGCGACCATCGATAATATTGGTGCGTTACTCCCCGGGAGCCAACTCAATTTTCAGTTTGATGGGATGCGTCTGGATATTTCGGTGCCACAAGAATATATGCAGCGCGATCCACGCGGCTCCGTTGCACCGGAACAGTGGGACGATGGATTGAATATGCTGTTCCTGAATTATAACTTCTCTGCTGCCAACAGCCATGGCAAGGGAGATTCGCGTAATGACAGCTATCTAAACCTGCGTAGTGGGATTAACGTCGGTCCCTGGCGGTTGCGTAATTACTCGACATATAACAATAACGAAGGGGACGGGCGCTGGAATACCCTCAGCACGTCACTGGAGCGTGATATTAAAGTGCTGAAAAGCCAGTTCAGTATGGGGGATGGTTATACGCAGTCTGGTGTATTCGACAGTGTTCACTTCCGTGGCGCGCAAATTTATTCGGATGACACCATGTTGCCGGAAAGCGTTCGGGGGTTTGCGCCTGTAGTCCGTGGCATTGCGCAAAGTAACGCACAAGTCACCATTCGTCAGGGCGGGAATATTATCTGGCAGTCTTATGTTCCGCCAGGCCCGTTTGTGATTGATGATCTCTATCCTACTGCTGCCAGCGGTGATCTTACCGTGGTGGTGCGTGAGGCAGATGGTTCGGTGCATCAGTTTATTCAGCCATTTTCGGCTGTGCCGATCATGCAGCGTGAGGGCCAGTTTAAATATGCTCTGGCAGTGGGAAAATATCGTGCATCAAACAGTACAGATAAAGAACCGGATTTTCTTCAGACCACAATGAGCTACGGGTTGCCGTGGGACACCACAATATATGGCGGCACGCTGGCGTCGAGAGATTACCAGGCCGGGGCTATTGGTATCGGCAAAGGATTGGGCGATTTCGGTTCGTTCTCTTTTGGCACTACCTTTGCTCATACGCAGATGCCAGGCAGAACGGAAAGTGGTATCTCGCTTCGCGCGCAGTATGCCAAAGATTTTTCATCAACGGGCACCTCGCTGAGTCTGATGGGATATCGGTATTCCTCTTCCGGCTTTCATGATTTTCAGGAAGCGAATGGTGATGTCAATAAATACCGGATGGCGAGCGATAACGTTCTGGAAGGCAATGACTGGCGTTATCAGCGTAACAAACGCAGTAAGGCACAGGTGACATTGAACCAGCAGCTTGGCGATTTCGGGAATATCAACCTTTCGGCCTGGCACCAGGACTATTGGGGCGGTGATACCGAGCGTAACGTCAGTCTGGGTTACAACACCAGTATTAACAATATTAATTATGGCCTGAACTATAGCTATTCCCGTGGTCCCTGGCACAACGACAACGATCATATCGTCTCTTTTACGATGCAGATTCCGTTCTCACGTTTCTTGCCAAACAGTTGGATGACGCTATCGGCAAACGCGAATAAAAAAGGCGACGCCACTTCACAGGTTGGGCTGTCCGGTACCGCGCTGGAAGACAACAATCTGAACTGGAACGTACAGCAGGGATACAACAGTAAGGGTGCAGATGTGACGGGCAGTGCGTCGGCGAATTATAAGGGCCGTCATGGTGAATATCAGCTTGGTTATAACTACTCTCGCGATAATCGTCAGGTCTCGGTTGGCGCAATGGGGGGACTGGTGGTTCATCCGTATGGCGTCTCCGCGACTCAACCTCTTGGAGAGACAATGGCGTTGGTGAAGGCCGAGAATGCCGCTGATGTGAAAGTGGCGAATAACAGCGGCATTTACACAGACAGTAAAGGTTTTGCCGTTGTGCCGTACGTTGCGCCATATCGACAGAACAGTCTGACGCTAAATACCGACAGGTTGAACAACAATACGGATGTGTTGAATGACACGCAGACCGTCGTACCAACAAAAGGCGCGCTGACCCTGGCCGATTTCCCGACCGTTACCGGCTACCGAATCCTGCTGCAATTGACGGGCAAAACGATTCCGTTTGGGGCGACGGCAACAATTAACCATCGCGACAATACACCAGAAGGGATTGTTGACGATCGTCAGCGAGTCTGGTTTAGCGGCGCACCGGAAAAAGGCTCCGTGGTGGTGAACTGGGCTGGGGAAAGTTGTCTGGCACATTATCAGATTGCGCAGGCTTCTGACAAAACGCATAACGTCACCGCGGAGTGCAGGTAAGTGGAGAGTAAGATGAATCGAATTATAGTGAGTTTATTGTGGGTAGCTCTGGGACTGTTTTCACGGACTACGCTGGCGTGGGATTGTTCGACGGTCACGCCATCAACAACCTTATCGCCGCAGAATATCACTATCTCCAGGGATCTGCCGGTGGGGGCCGTTATTGGTACGCAGATGATGACGCCGACAGTGAATGCGTTCAGTTGTTTTGATTCAGCGGACGGGGTTATTTCCAATCAAACATTTGGCGTAAAGGCGATAGGTACCTTCGATTCGATGGTCAATGGGGTACGGGTCTATAAAACCAACGTTGACGGTATTGGCTATGCGATTTCCGGCTCGACGGCAAAGTGTGCCGGAGGGAATGCCGCCGTAACGGGGGCGAATACGATTCGGGGCGATATTAACACCGCCAGGCTTTGTCAAAATACCACGGGAATGATAAGTCCCGGATTGAATGGTTCGGTCACGGTGACATTTTATAAAACGGCGACGGAGACCGGTTCTGGTACGATATCGGCAAGAATGGTGGGGGCGTTGATATTGCTGAATAACTCGCTGCTCTGGCAATCCCCAGAAGCCGCAGTCAATATCAATGCATTCACGGTGACCACGCCAGCCTGCAAACTGACCACGGCATCCATCCCTGTCGATATGAAAGAGGTTGATAAAAACGCCTTTAATGGCAAAGGAACGACGCCGGGAGAGACATATACCCAGTCATTCAATTTGCCGATGACCTGCAATGCCGGAACCGCCGTCAGCGTCAGGTTGGAAGGCGATATTATTGACGCAAC